>JAQUHM010000024.1 GCA_028683595.1 Geobacteraceae bacterium
ATCTTTTCGATATGCTCCATGGCTTCGTGGGCACTTTCGCAGCTGACCTCGATGACGTCTTCCGTCATAAAGCCTGTTTTCAGCTTCTCCGGTGACCCCAGAGCAATCAGCTGGCCGCGATAGATGCGCCCCAAACGGTCGCAGTATTCGGCTTCGTCCATGTAAAGGGTGGGAACGAAGATTGTTGTTCTCTGTTCCGCCAGTCGGTAAATCAGATCCCAGAAATTTCACCGGCTGATGGGGTCAACCCCGGAGGTTGGTTCATCGAGAAAAATGACCGGTGGTTCGTGGAGGATGGCACACCCCAAAGCCAAGCGCTGCTTCCAGCCGGCGGAAAGAATGCCGGTTTTGGAGGAGCGGTGGAGGCGGAGTCCTGCCATGTCGATCACCCACTCCTTGCGGTCGCTTTTCTTTTTCTGAGGAATTTTGTAAATGCCGCTGTAGAAGTCAATATTTTCTTCCACGGTGAGATCTTCGTACAGGGAGAAACGCTGGCTCATGTAGCCGATGTGTTCTTTGATCTTTTCCGCGTTTCGCGTTACATCGAATCCGGCAACCGAACCAGACCCGCTGGTTGGGGAAAGGATGCCGCACAGCATCCGGATCGTTGTGGATTTGCCGGCCCCGTTTGGCCCAAGAAAGCCGAAGATCTCCCCTTTCTTTACCTCGAGGCTCACGCGGTCCACCGCAACGAAGTCCCCGAACGTCTTGGTAATGTCCTTGAGAGTGACGGCGGGTCCTTCATTGTTCACGGGGTCTTCTCCTGAAGAAAATCGCCCAGCTTCCTCAATGGCCAAAAGTTTCTCCTCCAGTATCAGCTGTTTCCTGCAGAAGTGACACAACCACGTCTTCAAGGGACGGTTCCACTGCCCGCAGGGACAGCAGGGGGATTCCCCCCTGTTCCAGGAAAGATGACGCGGATTTCCTTGTTCTGTCAGGGTCATTTGTTACCATGTGCACCTTGTCTCCGGACAGGTTGACTGACGTCTCGCCGAGCTTTGCTCTGAGCAGTCGGGCAGCGTCGCGTGGCTGGGAAGTACGAATTTCGAGAATAGTTCCCCGCATCAGTTTTTTCAGGTTTTCAGGGGTGTCGCAGGCGAGGATTTTGCCGTTGTGGATCAATCCCACACGATTGCAGCGATCAGCCTCATCCAGATAGGCGGTGGAGACGAAGATGGCAACTCCCTCCTTGAGCAGGTTGTAAAGGATCCTCCAGAAATCGCGGCGTGAAACCGGATCGACGCCGTTGGTGGGTTCATCGAGAAAAAGAACTCTGGGGGTGTGTACCAGTGCACAGGCAAGTCCAAGCTTCTGCTTCATACCGCCGGAAAGGTTTCCTGCCTTCCGTTCCCTGAATGGGGTCAGGTTACTGAACGAGAGGAGTTCTTCGATTTTCGCCTTACGCCCCTTGAGAGGAATGCCGTAAATATCCGCATAGAAATGGATATTTTCCTGTACGGTGAGGTCGTTATAGAGCCCGAAACGCTGACTCATGTAACCGATCTCCTCCTTGATGGCCTCCGGTTCGCTCAGTATGTGGTGCCCCATTACCCAAGCATCTCCCGAGGTGGGTTCCATGATTGCAGTGAGCATGCGCATGGTAGTGGTCTTTCCGGCTCCGTCCGAGCCAACCAGTCCGAAAAGCTCGCCATTGGACACGGAAAGGTTTAGGGCGTCCACCGCAGTCAGGTCGCCGAATTTTTTCGTGAGGTTGTCCACTCGAATTGCTGTCATATAAGGCCAATTTTACCGGATGTACAGGCTTGTGCGCCGAAAGGTTTGAGTGTGCAGTCGGGTGAACAGGATTAGACCTGATTGGAATCAATCTTCCGCCAATTCCGAATCCTGTCATTCCCGAAGCGATTCTGATCGGGAATTCAGCAAAGCGCCGCGAAGGCGGCGTGGTGAGTTAAGCAGATTCATTTGTCATTAGTTCCGCATCCGCCGGCATGCCGGGTTTCAATTCATTGTTCAGGTTGGGGATGGTTATCTTGATGCGATAGACCAGTTTCACGCGCTCTTTTTCCGTCTGCACGCTTTTCGGGGTGAATTCCGCTTCCGGGGAAATAAAGGTGATGGTTCCCTGGTATTTCTTGCCGGGATACGTGTCGGTGGTGACAGTCGCGTTTTGGCCGACCTGAACCCGTCCCAGGTCAGTTTCGCTGATATACGCTCGCAGCCATACTTCTTTGAGCATGCCGATGGTGATTACCGGAGTCCCCACTGCCACCTGCTCGCCCGGCTCAATGTTTTTAGACAGCACCAGTCCTTGTACCGGTGAAACCAACGTGGCGTAACCAAGCCTTGTTTCCGCCAGAGCCAGGATCGCTTCTGCACTCCGGAGTCGGGCGCGGGCCTGGTCGATTGTTTCCTTGCGAGGGCCGCTTTTGAGCAGTTTCAGCCGTTCCTGGGCTTCACGAACGTTTGCCTGGGAACTCTCGTAGGCTGCGCGGGAGGCGTCAAAGTCTCGGGCGGAGATGACTTCTTTTTTGAACAGTTGCTGTTGGCGGCTGAAGTCGATCCTGAGACGTTCAGCCTCTGCCTCAATCCGCTGGAGGATCGCTTCGGCCTGGGCAACTTCTTCCTTGCGGTAGCCTGTCTCGAGTTCTGTCAGCTGTGCGCGGGCAGCCTGTGCCTCGGCCCGGCGGCTTGCTGCTTCATGGAGTAGGTCTGCGGGATCCATTCTGGCAACAACCTCACCCGTTTTTACCTGTTCCCCTTCGTCCACGGGACGTTCCGTCACCCGTCCGGGGATTTTGAAGCTCAATTCCACGGCGGTTACTTCGATATTCCCTGAAACGCGTATTCTTCCATTGTTGTGTTTTGTGAGTCGAAGGGTAAAATAGAGTGCAGCTGAGACAACAATTCCCATGACAAGTATGAGGACGATATATTTCTTTTTCATTGCCAGATCTCCGCTAGCTGGAAGTAATGATTACATTATTCTCATTGTTTCTCTTTGCTTGTGGGCAAAGTATGGCCTTGATTTCTATTCCTGTCAATGTGGATGATAAGTGGAACGCTTTATGCTATTCTAATGACAAGTATAGGCCATGGAAGTGAAAAAGCTATTATAAGGTGGTGATTTTATTGAGAAGCGCTCTTATATGCGACGATGAACCAATTCTGCGCAAAAGCCTAAAAAAAAGGCTTTCCGAGCTAGGGTTTGATGAAATTTTAGAATGTGGCGATGGGGTCAAAGCGGTGGAGCTGGCGGTGAGCAAACTTCCTGATATCGTTATCATGGACGTGGCAATGCCGCAGATGGATGGGATATCCGCGGCGAAAGAGATTAGAAAGAAGCTGAAAATTCCCATCATCCTGCTTACGGCTTGCTATGATCCGGATACGGTGAAGCGGGCAGGGGAATGTGGCATCGGGGCATTCCTCTCAAAGCCTCTCCGTGATCAGGATCTCTGGCCTGCTATTGAACTAGCGTGTGCCCATGCCGAAGAGATCGAGGATCTGAAAGAGCAGGTAGAAGATCTCAAGGAAAATTTGGAAACCCGTAAGGTCATCGAGAAAGCCAAAGGGGCTCTGATGCGAAACCAGGGCCTTTCCGAGCCGGAAGCTTTCAGGAAGATGCAGAAGCTTGCCATGGACAAACGAAAAAGTATGCGGCAGATAGCGGAGGCGATACTCCTGACGGATTCGTAATTCGCTGATTATTCTGAAAGCGCCCTTCCGAGCCAGGAAGGGCGCTTTGTCGTTACCCGTAATGGGCGGCGGTTGTGAGGTGAGGGTACCTCCCGCAATCCGCAGATTATTACTTCCCTCCGGTGGAGCGAAATCCACTCATTCTACCCCGATTCTCGCCATTTTACTGATCTTATTTTCATAACTTCAAAAGTTAGCTTGGCAAATTCTCATTTATCGAGTACGTTAGGTACGGTTAACTTTTGGAGGTAGTATGCTTGCCAAGGTATTCAGCAGTTCGCTCCTCGGAATTGATGCCATGCTGGTAGACGTGGAGGTGGATATTTCCCAGGGGCTTCCCCAGTTTGCCACTGTGGGACTTCCCGATGGTGCCGTCAAGGAAAGCAAGGACCGGGTCAAATCTGCTCTCAAAAATTCCGGATACGAATATCCCAGTAGGAAAATTACCGTGAATCTTGCCCCTGCCGATATTCGGAAAGAGGGGGCTGCCTTTGACCTTCCCATATCTATCGGAATCCTGGCCGCTACCGGAGTGGTCAAGGAGCAGAGATTAAAGGAGTATCTGATTCTTGGCGAGCTCTCCCTGGATGGAGGTGTAAAACCAATCAGGGGTTGCCTCTCGGTGGCTGTTACTGCAAAGCGTTCCGGTTTTACCGGCATCGTTGTGCCGCGGGAGAACGCCCGTGAGGCCGCGGTAGTGGAGGGGATTCAGGTCGTAGGCGTGGGGGAGTTGGCCGAGGTGGTTGAGTTTCTGAACGGAGACCGTGTGATTGAGGCTTGCAGGATTGATATCGGGGAACTCTTCCGCGAAGCTTCCGGGCATGGTGATGACTTTTCCGAGGTGAAAGGGCAGGATCATGCAAAGAGGGCCATCGAAGTATCTGCCGCCGGTGCGCACAATATTCTGCTCATTGGTCCACCCGGTTCCGGAAAGACCATGCTGGCCCGGAGGATTCCCGGGATACTGCCTCGCATGTCCTTTGACGAGGCGATAGAGACTACCAAGGTTTACAGTGTTATGGGGGTGTTGGAGCGCGACCGTGCTCTCATAACCCAGCGCCCGTTCCGGTCACCCCACCACACCATCTCCGATATCGGCCTCATCGGTGGCGGAAACACCCCCCGACCCGGGGAGGTGTCCCTTTCCCACAATGGTCTCCTGTTTCTCGACGAACTTCCCGAGTTCAAGAAGCATGTGCTCGAGGTCCTTCGCCAGCCTCTTGAGGACGGACGGGTAACAATCTCGCGGGCCTTGATGTCCATAACGTATCCTTCGCGGATCATGCTCGTTGCGGCAATGAATCCCTGCAAATGTGGGGGGAGCGGAGAAAACTCCCTGACCTGTACCTGCACGCCGCGCGAGATTCACCAGTACCGCTCCCGCATTTCCGGGCCGCTTCTTGACCGGATCGATATACACATCGAGGTGCCCGCGGTAAAGTACCGGGACCTGTCGGACCGGTCCGAAGGGGAGAGTTCTACGGTCATTGCCGGGCGTGTGGAAAAGGCGCGGGAGATACAGCTGGAAAGATTCAGGGGTACAAAGGTCCATTCAAATGCCCAAATGACACCTCGCCAGATTCGTCGATACTGTGAACCGGACGTTGCCGGGCATCGCCTCCTGGAGCTGGTTACCGAACGCCTCGGATTTTCCGCCAGGGCCTATACCCGTATCCTCAAGGTTGCCCGAACAATTGCCGACCTGGAAGGGGCAGAGAACCTTCGTGAGCAGCACCTTGCAGAGGCTATCCAATACCGGAGCCTGGATCGGAAATTGATGTAGCTGTTCAATATACTGTTCTCCCGGGTCAATGCTTGTACGGGGATTTTTTCCGTTCAGGATTCCTTTCCTGATCCGACCTGTACTTCGATCCATGTGCGCTCACCGCTGATTGTTATCGTGATACGGAGTACGGATAGGTCAATGTCCTTCGGATCAGCAATATCGTGTGTTACAAATCTCCGATACAGAAGATTATATGTATTTGCCGATCGGATCCCTATTCTGGTGGTTTTGTAATCCCTTCATTCCTCTTTTTCTCAACTTGGCGTCAATCTGCAGCATTCTCTGTCCCTTACGATATGTGCCTGCCTTACGTTTGGTGCCTTGCCGAAAAAACAAAGCTCTTGAAAGCAACATGTAATATGTTATATAACGGTGGTGTCTGTGAGGCTTTTTCGCAAGTTGCGCCACTTTTGTCCGGAAAGTTTCGTTTACCGTGCCGGAGAAAGGACAGCGCTACTGGCAAAGGGAAGACCATGATTGAATATAACATTGGGAAAAAGCTGAAAAAACTTCGACTAAGCAAAAAAATGACACTGAAGGACATTGCCGAACGGGTGGGATGTTCCATCGCTTTGATGTCACAAGTGGAAAACGGCTATGTCTCACCCCCCATCGCCACACTCTCCAAGCTGTCGAAGATTCTCAATTTCAAGCTCAGCTCCCTGTTTGATCATGAAGAAGAAGAAAGATATGAAATAGTCAGAAAAGAGCAGCAGAAATACTTCTCACGCTTCATACCGTTGCGAAGCAGGAAATATCCCCATTACCATGAGCCGTTTTTCCGCAAAATGCCCAACAAAAAAATGGTTCCCTACCTGATCAATCTGTCCGGTGATACCTTCAATACTTCGAGTTACAGTCATGAAGGTGAATCCTTCATCTATGTCATGAAAGGTCAATTCGAGCTCTTTCTCGGGTCTCAGCTGTTCGTTCTCAATGAGGGAGACAGTATTTACTTTGATACCTCATTGTCCCACCGCTACCAGTGCCGGGAAGGTTTTCAAGCTACAATACTCGAACTGAGGTCTGTTATCTGACGATCTGTTGAGAACTGCTGTGGAGCACCGTTTGCAGTCTTGCGTGGAGTATCCGATCCGTCTCTTGAAGTATTGCAGTGCTGTCTCTCCTGAATCATGCATTTATCAGATTGGCGCAACCATATTTTTATCCTCTTGCGGAAGAAAAACCTGATAGCACGTTAGCTGGAATCCTTTTTTACCATTGCCAATGCCTGCCTTATTTTCCTGCGGTCTCATTTCCAAAATTATTGTTTTCAGGTAATGTCTGACGTGTCCCTTGCAATTATGAAGATGTTTGCAAGCCGGTGACGACCTGATTGAAAATATTCTTATGGTAAAATGAAATAACACCTGCTACATCGTTGGTAAAGTTTTCTGCCGACTGCATGCGAAGCCCGCATGAATCTATTTTTGCGCTAAGGGGGGAGTTTGGGGTGAATATTTACACTGCCAATAGGATGGATGTAACCAAGGTAACGCTGGCGGTATTGTTTATTCTTTCGCTTGTTGCCGGTTGTTTCTGGATTCTGCGGCCCTTTCTAACCGGCATTCTTTGGGCAATTGTCATCGTGGTTGCAACCTGGCCGCTCTTGCTGTGGTTGGAGTCACGCCTCCACGGTCGTCGCTGGGCCGCTGTAATAGTAATGACGTTGGCACTGGTTATGGTATTTGTCCTTCCTTTTTCGGTGGCTGTTCTGGAGATCGTTAACCGGAGCGGCGATATTGTGTCCTGGATTGGTTCGCTTTCCGCGGTTACCCTGCCGCATCCGCCGGAGTGGGTGCAAAAGATTCCCTTTTCCGGTCCCCGCCTAATGGAGCGCTGGCAGGAGCTTTCCGCACTGCATGCAGATGAACTATCGTCGCGGCTTGCTCCCTATGCGAGCGGTGTTGTGAGTTGGTTTGTGGCGCGTACCGGCAGCTTAGGTGTAATGCTGCTTAATTTCTTTCTGACGGTGATTATTGCGCCTTTCATCTATGCACACGGTGAAAAAGCTTCTTCCACAATGCGCAGGCTTGCAAGCCGTCTTGGCGGCCCACGTGGCGAGGAGGCTGTCCTTCTTGCGGCGCGAGCGGTTCGGGGTGTTGCGCTCGGTGTTGTTGTCACAGCACTTGTACAGTCAGTACTTGGTGGCGCTGGCCTGCTGATTGCCGGCGTTCCTGCTGCGCTGCTTCTTGCCGGGGTAATGTTCATCCTCTGCGTTGCCCAGATTGGTCCTTCCCTGGTCATGATTCCAGCAATTATCTGGCTATTCTGGACGGGAGAAACTCTTTGGGGAACGGTTCTTATTATCTGGACCATTCCCGTTGTTCTCCTTGACAATTTCTTGCGCCCGGCACTGATCAGAAAAGGCGCCGATCTTCCCCTGTTACTGATTTTTTCCGGGGTAATCGGTGGACTCATTGCTTTCGGCGTGGTGGGACTCTTCATCGGTCCGGTCATCCTTGCTGTTGCGTTTACCCTGATCCAGGCATGGATCGGGGAAGAGCCGAGCCGAGATGTGCAGCGGTCTCAGGTATCCGAATAAGTCGGCAGGTACTCTCATGGGTTTGTTTAGTCATGCATCCGGACGTTTCTTCCTGAAGACGGTTTCTGCCCTTCCGGTTTTTCAGTGGTTGCCCCGCTACCACCAGGAATGGCTTCGTCCTGACTGTGTCGCGGGCCTTACCCTGGCTGCCTATGCGGTTCCCGTTTCACTAGCCTACTCTTCCCTGGCCGGACTGCCCTCGCAGGCCGGACTGTACTGTTACCTCGTTGGCGGGATTGTCTACGCACTCTTCGGTACTTCTAGACAGATTGCCGTGGGTCCTACCTCTGCCATTTCGATTTTGATCGGTTCCGCCATTGGTGCCATGGTGTTAGGTGGTTCGCAGCACCAGGCGAATCTTGCCATGTTTACCGCTCTGCTGGCTGGCGGAATCGGTATCATTGCCTGGATGTTGCAATTGGGAAGCGTTGTCAGTTTCGTGTCCGAGACGATACTTAGCGGCTTCAAAGTCGGAGCCGGTCTCGTTATCGCTTCCACCCAGGTACCCAAGCTGTTCGGCATGAGCAGCGGAGGAAATGAGTTCTTTGAGTCCATTGCCGGTCTCTTCAGACATTTTGGTGATATGAACCTCCCTTCCCTGGCCGTCGGTATCGTAAGTCTTGCCCTTATCCTGCTCGGAGAAAGGTTCCTTTGCGGCCGTCCGGTGGCACTTGGAGTTCTTGTGCTTTCAGTGGCTGTCATGTATCTATTCCCCTTGGCAGACTGGGGTGTGAAAGCGGTTGGAAATATTCCTTCCGGCTTACCTCATCTGGGGGTGCCCTCCGTGACACTTTCCGATGCGAGCGGGCTGATTGGTCTTGCCCTGGCCTGCTTCCTCCTTTCGTACGTGGAGAGTATTACGGTGGCCCGCACCTTCGGGATAAAGAACCGCTACCAGATCGATCCCAACCAGGAGCTGCTTGCTCTGGGTGTTGCCAATCTTGCGGCCGGGCTTGCAAGCGGGTATCCGCTGGCAGGAGGAATGTCCCAGTCTGCGGTCAATGATAAGGCTGGAGCACGGACGCCCCTTTCGTTGATTTTTGCATCGTGTGCCATTGCCGTGGTGCTGCTTTTTTTTACCGGATTTATGAGTCACCTTCCCCAGCCGGTTTTAGCGGCTGTTGTTCTCGTTGCCATTAAGGATCTGATTCATCTAAAGGAGTTGCGCCACCTCAATCGGGTCAGCAGAGTTGAATTCTATACGGCAATGGCCGCTGTTGTGGGTGTGCTGCTCTTCGGGATATTGAAAGGTATTCTCCTTGCGGCGCTTTTTTCCATTATCCTCATGATCAAACAGACAGCCCATCCACGAATTACGACTCTTGGGCGTTTTCCCGGCAGCGAACGATTTGGCGAGACGTCCCGTTATCCTAATGTTGAGCGGATTCCCGGTGTTCTGGCTTTGAGGGTGGAGGCGGCATTTCTGTATTTCAATGTGCAGAATATCAAGGATGAAATACTGCGGCTGATCAATTTGCAAATTCCTTCAGTGAAGCTTGTGGTGATAGACCTTTCCACTTCACCAAACGTGGATCTTGCCGGTGCACGGATGTTGAACGAGTTGCATGATCAATTGGCGGAAAATGGGGTAAGTCTGAAGTTGGCAGAGATGCATGGGGGGGTCCGTGATCTGCTGAGAGCTGAGGGGCTTATCCAGCGCCTGGGAGGGTTTGAACGCAGAATGAGTATTGCCGAGCTTGTCGATAGCTAGTTTCCATCCGGAAACGGTCTTTTTCTACCCTGACCGCTGATTTTGACTCGCCCTACGGGCAGCCATCGCTGTCAACTTTTGCAGGCAAAAGTTTCTTGTCAGGACAAAAAAATCCTCGTTGCCGAATTGGAAACCGCTCGTTTCGTATCCGGAGTTTCCGGATGGAAACTAGCTAGCAGCGGCGGACAATGTGGTGGGTTGCAGATTTGTCTCAGGTGTGATCAGTTACAGAGGGCAAAAAAAATAAGGGGTGCGGCTTAAGCCGCACCCCTTATTTTTTTACGTATCCTAGTTACCGTAATACTTTGCCAGCAGAGGAACAATCAAGAGGGAAACAATATTGATTATCTTGATCATCGGGTTGATCGCCGGGCCGGCAGTGTCCTTGTACGGGTCGCCGACGGTGTCGCCGGTTACTGCCGCTTTGTGGGCGTCGCCACCCTTGCCGCCGTGGAAGCCGTCTTCGATCAGTTTCTTGGCGTTATCCCAAGCGCCACCACCGGTGGTCATGGAAATGGCAACGAAGATACCGGTTACGATGGTGCCGACGATTACACCGCCGAGAGCCTTGGGGCCGAGGGTAAAGCCGACGATGACCGGTGCTGCGATCGGGATGATGCCGGGGAGCACCATGGCCTTGAGTGCCGACTTGGTGACGATGTCAACACAGGTCGCATAGTCGGGCTTGCCGGTACCTTCCATGATGCCTTTGATTTCGCGGAACTGACGACGAACCTCGGTAACGACCGCTCCTCCCGCTTTGCCGACTGCTTCCATGCAGAGGGCTGCGAAGTAGAAGGGAAGCATGCCGCCGATAAAGAGGCCGACGATGATGTAGGGGTCGGAAAGGTCGAATTTGATGATTTCCTTTCCGGCCAGCATCAAGGCATGATTCAGTTCGTCGACATAGGAGGTGAAGAGAATGACCGCTGCCAGACCTGCGGAGCCGATGGCATAGCCCTTGGTGACTGCCTTGGTGGTGTTGCCGACTGCATCAAGGGGATCGGTGACAGCTCGGACTGAATCGTCAAGTTCGGCCATTTCGGCAATTCCGCCGGCGTTGTCGGTGATGGGGCCGTAGGCATCCATGGCAACGACGATGCCGGTGAGGGAGAGCATGGAAACGGCGGCGATGGCAATTCCGTAGACACCGGCGAAGTTGTAAGCAACGATGATACCGGCGGAGATGACGATTACGGGAGCTGCCGTTGATTTCATGGAGATACCGAGGCCGGCAATGATGTTTGTTGCATGCCCGGTGGTAGAGGCTTCAGCAATATGCTTCACCGGGCCGAATTCGGTCGCTGTGTAGTATTCGGTGATCCAGAAGATGGCTCCGGTAACAACCAGTCCGACAAGTGAGGAGATAAAGATATTCACTGCCGAATAGCCAGTGGGGTTGCCGACCGGGAACATCTGCACGGTGACGAAATAGAAAGCGATTGAGGCCAGTACACCGGATACGATCAAGCCTTTGTAGAGAGCGCCCATGATTTTCTGGCTGCTGCCCAATTTAACAAAGAAAGTGCCGATAATGGAAGCGACAATGGAAATTCCGCCCAGAATCAGCGGATAGCTGACAGCGCCGGAAAAATTATTGAAAGAGATTGCGCCGAGCAGCATGGCGGCAATCAGGGTAACTGCGTAGGTTTCGAAGAGGTCAGCTGCCATGCCTGCGCAGTCACCAACGTTGTCGCCCACGTTGTCGGCGATAACCGCGGGGTTGCGAGGATCGTCCTCGGGAATTCCTGCTTCAACTTTGCCGACCAGGTCAGCGCCCACGTCAGCGCCTTTGGTGAAGATACCGCCGCCGAGACGAGCAAAGATGGAGATGAGCGATCCACCGAAGCCGAGACCAACCAGCTGGCTGACGACATCTTTAACGGGTGCATCAGGCATGAGCTTCTGCAGCACGAGGTAGTAACCTGCCACACCCAGGAGTCCCAGGCCGACAACCAGCATGCCGGTAATTGCTCCGCCCCTGAAGGCTACATTGAGGGCTTTCTTGATACCGGATTTGGCTGCCTCGGTGGTCCTGATATTGGCGCGCACCGAAACGAACATGCCGATGAAGCCGGTCAGTCCGGAGAAAATCGCGCCAACGGCGAAACCGATAGCGGTTTTTGAGCCGAGGGTGAAGAAAAGGAGGGCAAACATGATCACGCCGACTACGGCAATGATGGAATACTGGCGCTTCATGTAGGCGCCTGCACCTTCCTGGATCGCCGCGGCGATCTGCTTCATGCGGTCATTTCCCTGGGGGAGCTTCAAGATCCAGGCGGTCGAAATGAGACCATAGGCCACTGCCGCCACGGCACATGCCAAGGCGAATACTTCTGCGTACTGTTCCATGCAATAATCCTCCGTATATTTAGCCTGGAAAGGCTGGAATTGATGACTCTTTCATTACTTTTACAAGCGCCAAATAGTTATAGGAAAAGTACTTGTTTGTCAACCGGAAAGTAAGGTTTTCTTTCCACGTTGACTCCATGCTTGCACTTTCCGGCTTGCTTCCTATATCATGGAATAACTGCTCAGAAGAGGGGCCGACCAGGTCCGGGATACTTTCTGCGCACGTGATTTATTATCAATCGTTTCTAAACCTATTAGAAGCTCCATGCACGGGATCCGGTCTTTAAACTCGTGAGGCGAGGGAGTGCCAATGCTGGTAACAAGAATAATTTCTGAATTGCAAGAAATCGCCGGGAAGGAAAATGTCGCAACGGAAAAGCAGGATCTGATCTGCTATTCCTATGATGCCACCCAGATGGAATTTCTTCCGGATGTTGTCGTTTTTCCTGCAAATGCTGACGAAGTGTCCTGTATTCTGATACTTGCGAACAAGGAGAATATTCCGGTTTTTCCTCGGGGAGCCGGGAGTGGCTTTTCTGGTGGAAGCCTGCCGAAGGGCGGCGGCATTGTCCTTGTTACCACCAGGATGAACAAGATCCTCACAATCGATACGGAAAACCTCATCGCAATTGTGGAGCCGGGTGTCATCACCGGTGATCTTCAGGATGCGGTGGAAAAGGAGGGGCTTTTTTATCCACCGGATCCGGCTTCCCTCAGATTTTCCACCCTCGGAGGAAATGTTGCAGAGTGTGCGGGCGGGCCTCGAGCGGTAAAATACGGGGTCACCAAGGACTTTGTGCTTGGCCTGGAGGTAGTTCTTCCGACCGGCGATGTCATTGCCACCGGCGGTGAAACAGTCAAGGGCGTGGTGGGTTATGATCTTACGAAGCTCTTGTGCGGAAGCGAAGGCACTCTCGGGATCATCACCCGGATAATTCTTCGTCTTCTTCCTCTGCCTGAGACACGAAAGACCATGCTCGCTGTGTTCGATTCCATTGATGGAGCTGCCGGAGCGGTTTCTACCATCATCCGCAGCCGGATTATTCCCACAACACTCGAGTTCATGGACCACTCGGCACTTCAATGCGTTGAAGACCAGTTCAGTCTTGGGATACCGGCGGAAGCGGGGGCGGTTCTCATTATTGAACTGGATGGTGAAAGGGAACTGGTGGAGAAGCAGGTTAGCCGGATCGGCGAATTGATACGCCCTCTTGGTCTCATCAGTTTCAAGGCAGCAGCCGATGCTGCCGAAGCAGAAGAGCTGTGGAAGGCCCGGCGGCTCATCTCTCCGGCACTCAGGAAGGTGAACCCGGACAAGGTCAACGAGGATATCGTGGTTCCCCGGAGCCGGGTTCCCGATATCATCCGCAAGATTGAAGCAATCAGGGACAAATACGGCATACCCATTGTTAATTTCGGCCATGCCGGTGATGGGAATATCCATGTGAATATCATGATTGACCGAAGTGTTTCCGGAGAAAGCGAAAAAGCCGAAGGGGCTGTGCGCGAGATATTCCGGGCAACCCTGGATATGGGGGGTAGCATGTCGGGTGAGCATGGGGTAGGTCTCAGCAAGTCACCGTATATTCCGTTGGAACTCTCCCGGGAGCAAATTGCAACGATGAAGGCGATCAAAAAGGCCCTGGATTCGAAGAATATACTGAATCCGGGAAAGATATTTCCGGAATAATTGGTAAGACACTGCCAACTGTCAGGCATAACCAACAACCAACAACTCACATATATATGGATATGGATACTCTCAAACGTTTGGAAAAAGAACTGAAGAACTGCGTGAAGTGCGGCGCCTGCCGAGCCCACTGCCCGGTCTTCTCTGTTGTGGGGCGCGAGCCGGTCTCTGCCCGAGGGAAGATCGCCCTGGTGCGGGCAGCCCTTTCCGGACAGCTGAGCCTCGATGCCCGTACCCGGGATGTGATGTCAAAATGCCTCCTCTGCGGCAGGTGTGTTGAGAAGTGTGCCAATGATGTTCCTACCGACCTGATTGTCCTTGCAGCCCGGGAGGCCTTGGCCCGCAAGAGAGGAGCCACTTTTTTTCATCGGCTGACAGGGTTTCTGCTGCGCAATCGTGCACTTCTCTCCGGGGGAGCCACTCTCGTGTCTCTGTTCGGTCCCCTGCTGTTCCGTAAGGTCCCGGCTTCCTCGGGGCTGCGACTCCGTTTTCCCCTCCCTTTTATCGGAGGGCAGCGACATTTTCCCAAAATAGCTGCCAGGCCTTTTCTGGCAAGGCATCCAGAGATTATTCAGGGTGAGCCGGGAAGACCACGGATTGTTTACTTTGTCGGCTGTATGACGAATTTTATTTATCCTGAGATTGGCGAAGCTGCCGTAGAGCTTCTGAAAAGTCTTGGCTGCACCATTATCATTCCAAAAAACCAGCACTGCTGCGGATTTCCGGCCCTTTCCGGAGGAGACCTGGATACCTTTCGGGAACTTGCGGAAAGGAATCTTGCTGCACTGGAATCCCACCAGGCGGATTATGTCATGACGGCCTGTGCTTCGTGCGGTGGAGCATTTCACAGAATGTATCCCCTGGTGCTCGGGGAACGCTACCCTGCCCTTGCGAAGCGTTTCCAGGCGCTTTCCGAAAAGGCTGTTGACGCTTCTGAACTTTTGCAAAAACTTGGCCTGAAGCCGGACCAAGGTGCCAGTCCGCTACAGGAAATTACCTACCATGACCCCTGTCATCTTCGGTCTCGGGGAATTGTCCGCCAGCCTCGGGAGCTTCTTCGTACAGTGCCGGGTCTCCGCCTGGTGGAGATGCAGAATGCAGATTCCTGCTGTGGACTTGGCGGCACCTTCACCATCCACCATTATGGGACCTCCATGAAGATCAATACCCAAAAAACAGCGGCCATCAAGTCTTCGGGTGTAGAGACGGTAGTCACCGGTTGCCCGGGTTGCATGCTCCAGTTATCCGATGGACTGCAGCAGGCAGGGAGCAAGGCACGGGTGCAACACACACTCGAAATCCTTGCGCGAAGTCTGTTCAGAAGGTAAAAATTCTTCCGCACTCTTTTCCCTGTTTTCGCTGGATATTTTTGTGAGAATAGAATGAATAGTGCGGTTCCAAAGGTTTGTATTCAAAAGGAATGTTTTCCTTATATGTACAATAGTTTTATGTATAGTAAACATTTTTTTATTGACATTAGATTGAAAAGACTGAATATTTGACAAACTATCCGGATTTTGTCCGAATTTTTATGAATTTTTTTTCGCAGGAGTTTACGTATGAGTGAATATAATATCGGCCCGAAATTGAAAAGTCTGCGCCTTGCAAAAAAGCTCACCCTGCAGTCGGTTGCCAAAGAGACAGGATTTTCGCCGGCCCTGATTTCCCAGATTGAAAACAACAATGTTTCCCCTCCTATTGCAACACTTTCCAGGATTGCAAAATTCTTCGATGTGAAGATCGGCATTTTCTTTGTCGAAACCGAGGAAGAGTGTAAGTTCGAAGTGGTGAGAAAGGACGAGAGGAGAGAAGTCCCTCGGGTTATCTCTCCTACCGGCAGCCGTCATGGCTATTCCTATGAATCACTTTCTTTCCACAAACAAAACAAGAAGATGGATCCTTTCATAATCACCTTGAACGATACGGTTTCCGAATACACAACCTATAGCCACGAAGGCGAGAAATTCCTGTTTATCCTGAAAGGGACTGCCGAGATTTTGCTGGACGACGAACATGTTCTCCTGGAAGAGGGTGACAGCATCTATTTTGATTCAACGATGAAGCACCGTTTCCTGTCAAAGGATGGATTGGAAGTCAAAATTCTCTCTGTCGTTACCCAGTAACTCCGCTATTTGTCTTGTTAACACAATCACTCTACTGATTAATAGCTCGCCGGACTTTGGTTCGGCGGGTCTTCCTTCCTTTATTCTGCAAATCCCATTTTAATGTATTTTTTTCCTTGACTTATTCTCTGGTCTGCATTTACTGTTCAAACGTTTTTCGTGTGGTAACTCCTCGATCTATAAGAATAAATATAACGAACGAAGTTTGCAGGCAATTTGGGATAATTTGCCCGCAGATTTCATGGTGTTTTTTTACTCATGGAACCTTTTGCAATCGAAAAATTCTAAGTGTTCCCAATTACAGGGAGGAAACAAACGTGGGAAGATGCTCATCTTTATTGATCCTTTTACTCATAGTTCTTGCGGGCTGTGCCGGAAATCGAAACGCGGTTTCTTCACCCGCAGAATATGTTGAAATTGACAACCCGGCTTTTACCATGTCTCCCGGTGCTCCGCCTACCATCTGGGTGCCCCGGAGTTATGTTGAGAGTGGTGTTCCTCGTGGTGGTGAATTGCTGGAGAAGGGGTATGAGTCAGTACGCAGTAATTTGGCTGGCAGCGGTGAGCAGGCCCCGACACCGCAACGGACTGCGACCGTTTCTCCTCTGCCGATTCAGCAGCAAAGCGTGCCCGTCCCCGTTGTAAAGAGCCGGATATTAGTGGTTGAAGTCGGGAAAAAGGCAGCTCTACCCGCCTTCAGCGAGGCATTGAAAAAGGTGTCTGCAGGGATTGTGGTTGATCCGGCCCAGGCAAGTGTCATTGCCCGTTATGCCGCTGTTGGAAGCCAATCGGAACGGTCATTACTTGCCGTTAAGCTCCAGGAAGATTTCGGTGTAAACCTTGTCCTTTACCTAGCTGCCCCAGAGGGAATTTTGCCCGGCAAACCCCTGTCCATTGAAGTTTTTGAAGCCCACGGCGGTTCTCTTGTCAAGAGATTCGATGCTACGGTTCCGGCCAATGCAGCTTCTGAAACAGCGGCGATTTCTTCGGTCATGCAAAAGCTGGCCTTGGATGTGCGGGAGACAGCAGCCCTCGTGCCATGGTACGGAAAGGTAGTTTCTGTAGATACTTCAAGGGTTTACATTAATGCGGGAAAGGAGTCTGGCCTCACTATCGGCCGGGTTTTGAACGTATATCGTGCCGGCAAGGTTGTTGGAAAACTGGGATTCGCACCCGGTCAGAGGATCGGGCTTCTGGAACTTACCGGTTATGTCGGCACTGACGGCGCTTTCGGGATCGTGAAGCAAGGCGTGAAGGCGCAGGCCGATGATCTGGTGGGAATAGAATAGCACTCAAGGAAACTTTGTGTTTTGCGCTTGAATTACTCCATGGTTATCCGGAGGATACAAGCACTGTCGCACTAGACGAAATGCAGTTTATTGAAGTTTTTAATGGACCATATTGGTCCTCTATATTCCATGAAGGAGGCAGTAATGAAAAAGAAGTTTTTTGGTATTCTCGCCGCCGGTTTGCTCACGGCAATCCCGGCCATGGCGCAGGAAGTTCCGCAGTCCACCGAACCGGTGTACAACTGCGATTTCCAGCCATCCTGTGAGGTAGCTCCCGGCATTTACGGCAAGAAGTCTTTACCGGTAACGAGCAAGTTTAATCTGTCCATTGGTGGTTTTGTCAAGCTCGACTACGCCTACAACTCAGTAAACTTAGGCTCCTACGGTGCACTCACCCCCGGTTCTGGCGCCATTCCCAAAACTTCATCCCTTCAGGGACAGAGCGATCAATCCATTTTCACCGCCCGTCAATCCCGGTTCTGGCTGAAAGTTGCCGGTCCTGGCTTCCTTGGCGCAAAGACAAATGCTCTTATCGAAGTGGACTTCTACGGTACTCCTGCCGATGCTGCCGAAAGTCCCCAGGTGAGAATGCGTCAGGCGTGGGGATCCATGGACTGGGCAAACACCTCAGTACTGTTTGGTCAAGCGTATGATGTCTTTGGCCCCATGGTTGCCTCTACCATCGATTTCCGTTCGGGAGCAGCGTTTGGGACTCCGAACAACCCTCGCGTGCCTCAGCTTCGTGTTACCCAAAAAATGAACCTGAATCCTGAAAACTCCCTGAAACTGGTGGTTGGTTTGCAGGATCCCAATCAGAATGGTAACAATAATGCCGGTGGGACCCTTGCAACCGGTTCCTTCGGCACTGCAGTAAACGTTGCCGGTCAGGCCATGTGGGTCAGTAAAGCCTTGGGCGTTGCCCCCGGCTATTGGGGGCTCTCGATGAACTCCCTTACTGCCGGCTTCTTCGGCCTCTACGGCAGCGAAAAAGTTCTTGCGGCTACCGGCAACAAAGCGGTTGATTCCTGGGGTTACGGTTTTTATTCCTTTGTGCCGATCCTCAAGTCAACGGATGGCAAGAGCCGCGCCATGACTATGTCATTTGAGGGACAGGCATACATGGCTGCCAATATGGCTTTCAACTCTGCCACGGCTGATACGATTGTCGGCACGACAGCAGACCCGAAGGCAGCCAAGGGTTATGGCCTTGCCGGACAGGTAATCTTTTATCCAACCCAGGATCTTGGCATTACTGCCGGTTACCAGAGAAGAAACGCATACAACTATAATGATTATTCAACCAGGGACATCACTTTTGCGCCTCTCACGGCAAAAGCTCTCAATGGGAATAACTTTCTCAAGTCAAGTACCAATATTTACGTAAATGTTTCCTATGATCTGAATGCTGCCATCCGGGTTTCCGCAGAGTATCAGAATGTCAATACCCAGTACGGAAATTCGACTGACGTTGCCAGTTCCACAAGTCTTGCCGGTACATCAGGCACCGGTACCGCTAATATCGGCCGCCTTGCTTTCCTCTATTTTTTCTAGGAGCAGAGTCAGTACAAAAGGGTTTTAGTCGCACGAACAAATAAAAAAGGGGGCCATTCGGCTCCCTTTTTTATTTGTCAGGTTGTCAGGTTGTCAGGTTCGAGTAACAGTACCATCGCTTCGAGATGGATTGAATTCCTTTTTGTCCGACTAGTTGCACGGCAAGTCGGGACTGTAGTGGCCGGCAGGAGTTTTCAGGCCATGGCCAAGGGAGGGGGCTCTTCTTGGTCAATAACTACATGCAACAGTGTCGGGCCCTGACGAAGAGCCAGTGCCTGCCAGTCGATTCTGTCAAAATCTCTGACTTCCCTGATTGTGTGTGCTTCAGCACCGGTGGCCCGGGCCATCATGGCAAAATCGACCTGCGGAATGCGGTATTCTACGTTCTCCGACCCCGTTACCCGGTGCCCGTGTCTGATCAGGCCGTAGGCCTGGTCGTCCAGCACCACGAAGAGTACCGGCAGTTTCCTTTCCACTGCCACGGTGATCTCTTGCCCACTCATCAGATAACAGCCATCACCGCCAATGCAGACCGATGGCGCGCTTTGGTTAGCAAATGCTCCTCCGATCGCTGCCCCCACCGCCCAGGCCATGGTAGCGAACTCGATGGAGAGGTGGTAGCTTTCCGGCCGTGAATGGAAAAAATAGTGGATCGACCACGGTACGCTGTTGCTGTTGTCGATGAAGAAGCGTGTTCCCCTCGGTAATCGGTGGATCAACTCGCAGTAAACCTGGGGTGCTTTGAGGAGATGACCCTCTGTGGCTGGCTGACAACATTTCGGATTTCGCACTTCTATCCCGGCTGGAACGTATGCGGTTCTGGCCAAGGCATCAGGATCAATTTCCCCTATTTGCCGAGATGGCTGTCCACAACCTTTGAGGCGTTCGTTCAGCTTTGCAAAAACAGTGTTGCTTGATCCCTGGACATGCAAACGTGCCATGGGGGAGCGGGTAAAAGCAGATCGGTCACAGTGGATGTGTACCAGTTTATTGTTCATGAGCACCGGGTCCCATTTGCTGGTTGACCATTCGCCCAGGTTTGTGCCGACGGCGAGAATCAGTTCAACCCTTTCGTCTGCCAAGGTGTGCCGTGCCGATGCATGTCCGGCGCAACCGAACACGCCGCGGGACAGCGGATGGTAGGGATTGATGGCCGATTTGCCTCGTGGGGTGGTAACAATCTCCGCCGCCGTGTACTCGGCGAACCTGGTAATTTCTTCCCCTGCTCCGATACAGCTGTGGCCTGCGAGGATGGCTATTTTCCCGCCATGCTGCAGAACTGCCGCAACTTCTTCATGGAGGAGATCAAGGGCTGAGCCGTCTACCGCTGTTTCTGAAGCAGTAAGCAGGGTATAGAGGCCTTTGAATGATGCCGGGCCGTCGGCCTTGGCGGCGAAAATATCGATCGGGATACTCAGGTGGGCTGGTCCCTTCGGATTTCCCATTGCGGTGGCAAGTGCGGCGGCCAGTTTTTTTTCCAGCTGGTTGGGATGTGTCACCATGGAGTTGTAGCGCGTGCAGTGCTCGAACATGCTCATGATGTCGACGCCGTCTCGTGATGAATCCTGGAAACTGCCGAAACTGAAGTCGGAGATGCGGGTCTGGGATGTGATCACCAGCATGGGAATCTGCTCGGCATACGCCGAGGCAACCCCGGTGATCAGATTGGTTGCGCCGGGGCCGGTGGTTGAGCAGCAAACCCCGAGGCTGCCGCTTTCACGGGCATAACCGTCCGCTATGAATGCCGCACCCGCTTCATGGCGTGCCAGCACTGCCCGGGGGCCGCCCCGTCGTTCGCTCCGCACCAGGGCGTCAAACAGGGGGCCGAGCGGACTTCCTGGTACTCCGAAGACATATTCTACGCCAAACTGTTCCAGATATTCGACGATAAGGTCGCTAAGTGTCATGGTAGGACTCCTCGGTCTGAGCAGCAATACGGGCCTTTCGCAGTGCTCCGCAGGGACATGGTAGTAGTTAACGGAACTATCTTACCACTTTTCTAGGGGGAGAATAGTGAATTTTCGTCAGGCTACAGCAAATTTTCGGATGAGTAGAAAAGAAAACCCGTTGCTTTCTCGCAGGGAAAATGCTGATATAGTAGTCACAGATGTGTTGTGATCCAATATAGTTGTCTCTGTAACGGTAAACTGTCGATGAGTGGACAATGATTCAACGGAAAATTTCTGCGAAAGCGATTCGAGACCCAATCGAATGTGATGCGAGAATATCTCTGAAAGGAACAGTATGGAAAACGGATCTTTTTCTGAAGCCGAACTGCCATTGCGTGGAGGGAGGGTATATCACCTTGACCTCTTGCCCGAGGAGTTGGCAAGCCATGTTGTCATTGTGGGAGACCCTGAACGAGTTCCTTTTTTTGCCGAAGAATTTTTGGAGAGTATCGAAGCTGACCGGAATCACCGCGGCTTTCGAACAATTACCGGCTATGCTCAGGAGGCGGGGCAACGGGTAACCATTACCACCTCGGGAATAGGAGCTCCTTCCATGGAGATAGTTCTGAATGAACTGGTTGCCTTGAATGAGTTCAATTTCTCCACCCGGAAACGTAAAAAGTCCTTCGAGCCCCTTACGGTGGTGCGAATCGGTACCTGTGGAGGGCTTCAGCCTGAGACGGACCTGGGCACACTGATTGTTACCGATTATGGAATCGGATTGGAAAACACCGGACTGTTTTACGATACAGCTCTGCCTGATGAGGAGTGTCGGCGTCTTGAACGGCGGGTGCGAAGTGCGATCGATGAAGGTGTTTTAGAAGATGCACGTTTTAGAGGGCGCATCTTTCCCTATGCTGTAAGGGCTGATTCCAGGGTGCGGGTAGCCTTGGAGAGGGAAGCACTTCACCTTGGCGTGCCATGCAAACGCGGGGTCACGGTGACGAGTCCCGGATTTTTTGTGGAGCAGGGAAGAACCGTCGTGCGAATTACACCAACCGCCCCGGATCTCGTTGAAAGACTTGCGGCAGTGGAT
>JAQUHM010000288.1 GCA_028683595.1 Geobacteraceae bacterium
TGGCGGGCAGCAAAACAGGAGAACAAGGAAAGACTTGCACGGTACATCCTTGACAAAAACGACCTGAGAGTCTCCGTCGACTCACTCTTTGACTGCCAGATAAAAAGGTTCCATGAGTATAAAAGACAAATCCTGAATGCCCTGCACATTATTACCCTCTATAACCGGATCAAGGACAACCCCGACCAGGATGTTGTCCCGCGGACCTTTATTTTCAGTGGGAAAGCTGCCCCATCCTACCAGATCGCAAAACTCACCATCACGCTGATCAATGCCGTGGCAGAAATAATCAACAGCGACCCGGCAATACGTGACCTCATCAAGGTGGTGTTCCTGCCCAATTACAGTGTAAACATAGCCGAACGTATTATCCCGGCAGCCGATCTCTCTGAGCAGATTTCAACTGCAGGCACCGAAGCATCCGGCACCGGCAACATGAAGTTTGCCCTCAACGGTGCCCTGACAATCGGCACCCTTGACGGAGCGAATATAGAGATCCTGGAAGAGATCGGTGAAGAGAATTTCTTCCTCTTCGGCCTCAAAGCAGAGGAGGTTACAGAGCAGAAGGTACGCGGCTATAACCCACGAGAAATCTACAACCGTGTCCCTGAACTCAAACAAGCCCTTGACATGATAACACAGGGGGTGTTTTCACCCAGAACACCGGGCATATTCCAACCGCTGCTGGACTCCCTGCTGAACCAGGGAGACCCCTACCTGGTACTTGCAGACTACGAAGACTATATTCGCTGCCAGGAAGAGGTGGCACGAGTCTATCGGGATCAGGATACCTGGACGCGTCGATCGATCCTCTCAACCGCCGGTATGGGGAAATTCTCCAGTGACAGGGCCATTGCCGAGTATGCCCAGGATACATGGGAAGTTTCCTCCGTCACGATAGAACGGGTCAGCCGGAATTCCCGTAATCCCCATCCTGCCCCGTGCCCTGCCAAATTGGAAGCAATACATACCAAGTGAACGGAAGATGTTTTCTCCTGCCAAATCTGAAACAGATGGAAAGAAAAGGACTATTAATGCCTAATGAAAAAGGTATTGCACCGTTAGCTGAAAGGATGAGACCGGGAAACCTTGACGAGTTCAAGGGGCAGGTGCATCTTTTGGGACCCGGCAAGATCCTGCGCAAACTGATAGAGTCGGACCAGATTTCATCGTTGATTCTCTGGGGACCTCCCGGTGCAGGGAAAACAACTCTGGCCCGTATTATCGCCAATGCCACACAGTCCCATTTCATCTTCTTTTCGGCAATCCTTTCGGGAGTCAAGGATCTGCGACAGATTGTAAAAGATGCCGAGGAAGAACTCCTCAACAACGGCAGAAAAACAATATTGTTCGTGGACGAAATACACCGTTTCAACAAGGCTCAGCAGGACGCCTTTCTCCCGTACGTGGAAAAAGGCATCCTGACAATGATCGGCGCTACCACGGAAAACCCCTCTTTTGAGGTAATTTCGCCCCTTTTATCCCGCTGCAAAGTGCTGGTACTCAAACCGTTAAGCAAAGAGGTTGTCGAGGAAATTCTCAGGAATGCCTTGGCTGATGGAGACCGGGGACTCGGAAAATGCGGCCTGATCCTGACTGAAGAGGCGCTCTCCTTCATTGCTGATCACGCAGAAGGAGATGCCCGTATTGCCTTGAACACGCTGGAAATGGCTGCCAAGCTTTCCGTGGAAAACAAAATCGACCTTGACACCGTGCGGGAGGCTGTACAGAAAAAACCGCTCCTCTATGATAAGGGAGGAGAAGAACATTACAATGTCATTTCCGCATTCATCAAATCAATGCGGGGAAGCAATCCTGATGCTGCTCTCTACTGGCTTGCGCGCATGCTGGAAGCGGGCGAAGATCCCATCTTCATACTTCGCCGCATGGTAATTCTGGCATCGGAGGATATCGGTAACGCCGACCCTCGCGCACTCCAGGTGGCAATAGCAGCTCTGCAGGGATTCCAATTCGTTGGGTTGCCTGAAGGTAGGCTCATTATTGCGCAGGCAGTCACCTACCTGGCAACAGCTCCGAAATCAAATGCGTCCTATATCGGTATTGACGAGGCGCTGGCAGAAGTCAGGAAGAGTGGTGCGCTCCCTATTCCCCTGCATGTCAGAAACGCACCAACCCGCCTGATGAAAGATTTGGGATACCACAAGGGATACAAATACGCACACGATTTCAAGGAAGGATTTGTAGAGCAGGAATACCTGCCGGAACAGCTCACAGGAAAGAAATACTACCGTCCGGCAGGGCATGGCTATGAAAAATACATCAACGAAAGAATGGAATTCCTGCGAAAAAAGAAAACAAAAGACTAGCCAGAGAAGAGCTCCTGCTCCCAGCGCCAAGCATCCGTCACGATGGTTTCCAATTCCTGGAAGCGCGGCGTCCAATCCAGGACCTGCCGGATCCGTTCCGCCCTGGCCACCAGCATGGCAGGGTCACCGGGACGACGCGGAGCCTCACAAACAGGAAACCGCACACCCGAAATCCGCTGGACGACTTCAATAACCTCCCGTACACTACTACCCCTGCCATAGCCCACGTTCAGTGTCGTCGATTCGCCGCCCCGCTCAAGATAGGAAAGAGCTGCCAGATGGGCTGAGGCAAGATCTTCTATGTGAATGTAATCTCTCACTCCGCTGCCATCGGGAGTGGGATAGTCGGTCCCGAATACCGAAACCTCCGACCGGTTGCCCAGTGCTGCCTGACAGCAAACCTTGATAAGGTGCGTTGCATCCTTGACGCGTTGTCCCATACGGGCCTGGGGGTCAGCACCGGCAACATTGAAATAGCGAAGCGCAACATAGCGGAGGCCATGGGCCAGGGCCGTGTCCCGCAGCATCCACTCGCTCATGAGCTTTGAGGTCCCGTACGGGTTTATCGGACAGGTTGGTGAATCTTCCGCGGCGACCCCTGACTCCGGCATACCATAGACAGCTGCGGTACTGGAAAAGACAAACTTCTCGACCCCGGTCCGGACACAGGACTGAAGAAGCCTTAACGTATTGCAGGTATTGTTTCCATAGTAATCGAGCGGCAGGCTCACGGACTGCGGGGCAATGATGGATGCCGCGAAATGAAGTACCGTGGTGATCCGGAAATCCCGGAGTGTCTTCTCAAGACGTTCCTGATCAGCCAAGTCAGAAACGATTAATTCTTCACCGTGAAGCAGCGTGGCTTTCGAGCCGGTTGAAAGATTATCAAAAACGATCGGACGATACCCGGCCTCTGAAAGCTGCCTGACAACATGTCCGCCAATATATCCGGCACCGCCGGTAACCAGAAGATTCTCCACAAATTTCCTTTCCTGACTGTTTTTTTATTATCTAACTCCACACAGATATTCCAGTGGAAGAAATTACTGTTTTTGCTTCTTCAGCTGCTCTTCCATTTGTTTCTGTAATTCTTTCGCGGCGTTCTGCATTTCCTGAGCAGACTTCTGCATATCCTGGGCAGGTTCCTGCATCTGTTCGGCAGATTGAGGAAGAGACTGTTGATTTTTTTTCAGCTCCTCCTCCATTTTTTTCTGCATCTCTTCGGCGGCCTTTTGCATTTCTTCCGAAGCACCTTTCCATGATTCGGTGGCCTGCTCCATATTCCTGGCAAAGCGCCGTGCGGCAATCTGGGCACTCACACTGAAGACAATAAATATTGCCGCAAGGATTCCGAAAACAATCCATGCTCTCTGCGCTGGAATACCGTGAGTCTGGACACTTGCGGTAACGAAATAAAAGGTAATGATAACCAGACCGATTGCCCCGCCCAGGTAAGGGATAACTCCGAGCAGGGTGGTAATGGGAGATAGCGCAGCAAGATAGGCAACACACCGATAGGCGGTTTCATAAGATTCGCCGGAACCCATCAGTTTCCAGATAACGAACAGTATTGCCGCCGTGACAAAACCAAAAATAGCGAAACCGATTGCATACATGATCGGCAGCAGGATTATGGCAGTTGCGCCCATCTGAGTGCCGGGATAAAGGTTAAAACCCGAAATATTTGAAAGTGCCAGCAAAAGTCCACCAATTACACCACTTAACGCCCCCATGACAACAAGGAAAACGAGGGGCTCGACAAAACCGCCGGTTTTCGGCATTTCCCTGAAAAATTCTGCCGGAGATGTTACTACCTTAATCGCTGTTTGGGGAATTGCTGCAAAATCAATACTCCTGGTTTCCATACAACCCTCCTTCAATGTACTAGATAGTTTCCATCCGGAAACTCCGGATCTGAAACGAGCGGTTTCCAATTCGGAAACGAGGATTTTTTGTCCTGACAAGCAACTTTTACCTGCAAGAGTTGACAGCGAAGGCTGCCCGTAGGGCGAGTCAAAATCAAGGGATTGTGCGGAGACTACTGTATGTCGCACAAACTAGACCGCTGATTAACGCTGTCAGGATGAAAAAGACCGTTTCCGGATGAAAACCAGATAAAAAGTGCGGCAACATCAGAGCAAGTATTTTTCTTCTCTATGAGTTGCGACTCCGTACTAAACTAAAAGCAGTACCAAAATATTCGCTGAGTTCTTCTAGAAATGCTCGGATAAACGTATAGCTCAGGAGCGGTCCTATAATCACTACCAATCTATTGAACCGGATTGCGGAAGAAACATCACCATGTACCAGAGCAGAGAGCGATCTCGTCATGCCACATCCTGGGCATTCAACCCCGAACCAGTTATACATTAACAAACTATGATCTGCTAGACGATTTGTAAACGAATATACACGGTAATTCAAGATAAAAAAAGGGGACGATCTTTCAATCGCCCCCTTTTCTTCAATAAGCACTGATAATCAGGTCAGTCGGTGTGCATACAGAGGAAATTTCTTCATAAGCGCGTTGACCTCTCCCTTGATGCGCAGCAACTCGGCCTCATTTTCCGTATTTTTCAAAGCATCAGCAATGAAACCGGCAACCTGCACCATCTCTGCCTCTTTCAAACCGTGAGTTGTGGCAGCAGGCGTTCCGATCCGGATACCGGAGGTAACAAAAGGTGAGCGGGTCTCACTGGGGATGGTATTTTTATTAACCGTAATGCCGGCCTTATCGAGAGCCTCTTCAGCAACCTTGCCGGTCAGACCTGTTTCGGTAAGATCAACCAGCATCAGATGCGTATCAGTTCCTCCTGACACGA
>JAQUHM010000289.1 GCA_028683595.1 Geobacteraceae bacterium
CCCCGGCCCATCATCTGATGCATGTCCGACAGCATGCCGGACATCATCTCCGTATTGCTCATCATGCCGCGCCCCATCATGTGCTGGCCTGACATCATCTGCGGGCCCCCCATCATGCGGTCTCCGTCAGGACCGCCCTGCATCTGGGCTGCCACGATTCCAGGCACCATGATCAACGCCACTGTCAGGATAATGAAAATCCCTTTTCTCATACATTGCCTCCATTTGGTTATGTATTGGTTATCCTCTGAAAATGGTATCCCTTTGATCATCCCTGTCAATTGTTCGGACAACAGTTCGTCTGATGCATAAAATCGGAATTATCCCCCCCAAAAACAGGTTGAAAGCTTGTTAAGATAGAAATATCAAGGCTTCGCGTCATCTCCATTATCAGCTTGTTTCTTTCCTTAATGGCCTGATTTTATGTATTAATTCTTGTGCACTTTTGTTTAGAAAATAGTTCCGGATATATATTTCGAATCAATTCAGGCAAATCTCCTCATCTTGACATGCAATAGACTCTAGCTAAAATTAAATATAAATGTGCATTTGTTCAGGTAAAGGAGGTTAACAAATTGAAAAAAATCATTTCAGCGTTGGCCCTTGTTTTCTTTACTGCTAGTTTTGCTATTGCTGCGGATATTATGACATTCCCGGCAAATATGGGTACTGTCACGTTCCCCCACAAAATGCACCAGGAGTTACTCAAGAACTGCAAAGTTTGTCATGCAACGAATCCGGGCAAAATTGAAGGCTTTGGCAAAGATGTGGTGCACAAGCTTTGCATAGGCTGCCACAAGACCGAGAGCAACGGCAAGGGACCGACAAGCTGCATGGCCTGCCACATAAAGTCATAATCCTTGGAAACAAAATGCCGGAAACGTATGGAAAGGGATAACAATTCCGTTGTTATCCTTTTCTTTAATCGGTCCAAGACTATCAACAGCAACCGGGAATTCAGTGCAGAGCAAACTCGGGTTGTCTGATGGATACATAACAACCCTCTTGACTTGAACTTCCCAAGTAACTCGTTGTTGATTCCCTTTTCCTCTCACCCTCGCTTTTCCCAAAAAACCTGTCATCGTTTGTTAATAGTCAACAATCAGTTACGCATTTAGAACAACGCCCCGGTCGCTCCGCACTGAAAATTTATGGTTGTTTGTATCCTCTTTCAAACAGCAGCTAATCACCATTTTCGGCAACACTGCTTCGCTACGCTTCGAGGTTTTTGATGACGGCACTTATGGCGATTACATATTCGTTCCTTTTCGGGCTATTGCATGGGATTCTTCCTGACGAGCATACCTGGCCTATAACTTTCAGTTATGCGATCGGTGGCGCAAGCGGAAAGGAGGGAATGAAGGCCGGTCTGTATTTTTCCGCTGCGTTTACCGTGCAGCGTATGCTGGTTTCGGAACTCGCCTATCTGGCCTTGAGCAAGTATCTCCTTTTACCCATGGTCGAAGGAATAGTCTATATCGTCGTCGGTTTCGCAATGTCGGTCGCCGGGGCCATTGTAATTCGCCGTAATCTCTATCCCCATTTCCATTTTATCGGACACCATCATAAGGATGGCATGTTGCTGGAAAAAACCGGTCATATTGCAGGGCGACATCATGAGAAAGTGGATGGTCCGGTGATGGCACCTCCCGCACGGTGGGCTATAATTCATGGATTCATTGCAGGTTTCGGATTCGGTGGGTTTGCGCTCTTTATCATGACGGTTGCAGCACCTAAAATGCCAAGTCCCTGGCTTGGATTCTTGCCGGGTTTACTTTTCGGACTCGGAACAATGATCATGCTGGTTATCATCGGGGCTCTGTTCGGCGCTTCTTTACGATGGACAAAAGCATTGACGGAACAGGAGGTCAGACGAGTTGGCGCACAGACCGGGGGCAGAACGCTTTTCTTCGGGGGAATTCTTTTCGGTGCAGCCGGCTTTGTGTATCTTGGCGGGCTTGGTCGCTTCGTGCCATTTGACATGGGATATCTGGTAATCGGTCTTTTTACAATAATCGTCGTGATCCCGGCTTTCGTCTATTCCTGGAAAGAAGTTCTGAGGATCAGGGACATTACGACAGATAAATAGTGATACATTTACATAGTGTCCATTTCGAAAATACCGGTTGAGACATGAGCGGTTTCTGCACGGAAACTAATTACGTAACGAAAGGAGATCCGTCATGCGACGGAAATTCAAAATATATGATGGCGGCTATCTTATACGTAGAAGTAGACCAGACGGCGGCCGGTAGTTTCCATTGAAAACGCTTTCTCCTTCTCGTTGAGTTCTCTGCCATCTGGTAACTTTTCGGTCATGGCACTATCTTCTATCCCGTGCGGGTATGGTTGACTGACACAGGCGGAGACAAAATTGCAGCACTCAGCCGGCACACTAGAAGTTTTTCAGGACATACTCGGCGATTTCAGTTACCTCCTTGTCAGGAATCATTGTTTCGTCAAACCTGGTCATGTTCGGGTTTGGATTACGCTTGACTATGTCCATAGGTTCGGTGATGTTGTGTGCCTTCAGGGACTTGCTGCGGAGTATAAATTCGGGCTTCACGATATTGCCGCCGCCATCGGGGTGACAGGTAGCACAGTTATTCTGGAACAACTCTTCTCCCGTTTCCACCGTCCTTATTTCTTCCGCAGCACTCTCTTGTCACCAACTCTGATCGTAACCTTTTCCTGGTCAAAATATTCGAGGAGCGGAATCATGTACTTCCGCGACAGCCCAGTCAATTCCCGGAATTGCGGCGGGGTGACCTCTTCCTTTTCCTGAAGGAACGCAACCAATTTCTCCCGAAGAGACAAAAGCGGCTGGGGTGCATAGAAGATATCGGACTTGATTTTTACCGCACGACCTTCACGGGCCAGCAGGTTGAGGTGCTCCAGCACATCCTTTTCCCCGCAACCCACGAATTCGCACAATTCCTTGATACCGGGAGGCTCAGCACAACCCTTCTGCAAGGCATTTTCCAGCTTTACCTGAAGCCCCGCCTGGTCAACGGTAGAAGAGGCCTTATGACCGGGCTTTTTCACCAGGTCCCTGTCTGCAATGGCCTTCCCATCCTTCTCCAGAGAAACCAGCAGCGGGCCGAAGAAGCGGATGTCGCTCCTCTTCGGGATGCATGCCTTCAACTCCTCCTTACCAATACCCTCCTTGAGAGGATTTTCCCGTAAATAGTTTTCCAGGCCGGTGAACAACAGAGACTTGAGATCTGCAAAGGCTTCTTTTGAGAGAAAAATGCGCGGCTCCCGCACCACTTGAACAAGGAGCCCTCCGGAAAGGAGACCAGACAGGGCGGCCTCGGTTCTTTTGGCAGAGAGGCCGCTGCGGGTCACCAGTTCCTCCAGCGTTACACCGGAAAGGAGGCCCTCACGGGTTAAAAGCAGGATCTTGTCCGCATCCTCACCTTCCCCAAGCGCAGTAAGAAGCTCCAGCGCCTGGGCAGAGCGCCGTCTCCGTCGGGGCGGTGCCGGATCGATCACCACTCCGCCGCCAACGGTAATCTGGGGTGAATAGCTGCGCACGATGAAGTGATCACCGGGGAGGAGAAGAACCGGACTCTTGAGTCGCAACTGGACGAGTGCAGAGCCCCCTGGTTCCAGGACATCCCGGTCAAGCAGGATCACTTGTGCCGGCACCTCATAGGTTGCCGAATGGAGACGCAGCGTAGCACGGTGCTTCAATTCCCTCGGTGCCGACGAGAGATATTCAATCCGGGCATCCACGGCACGGGTAGCATGAAAAAGCGTGCGGGGAGCGACCACATCACCTCGCTGCATGTCGCCATGTTCAACCCCCTGGATGTTTACCGCCACTCGCTGACCGGCCGAGGCACGCTCCGTTTTTTTACCGTGAGTCTGCACACTGCGGATACGGGAAGTGAGCCCGGAAGGCAGGACTTCTACTTCGTCACCGGTTGCGATTTCTCCTGACAGAAGGGTACCGGTAACCACCGTACCGAAACCGGCAACGGTAAACACACGATCGACAGGCAGGCGAAATGGGCCATCAACGGATTTCTCGGGCACCGCGGATGCCAGATGTGCCAGGGCAGTCCTGAGGTCTTCAAGTCCGGCAGTCGTTTTTGCCGAAACCGGGATAATCGGTGCCTCTTCCAGGAAACTGCCAACCAGGTAATCGCGCACCTCTTCAACCACAAGCTGCAGCCATTCCTCATCCACCATATCGCACTTGGTCAGGGCTACAAGCCCTTTTTTGACCCCGAGCAATTGGCATATCTCCAAATGCTCCCGGGTCTGAGGCATAACCCCTTCGTCCGCCGCAATCACAAGCATAACCAGATCCATCCCGCCGACCCCGGCCACCATTGCCCGCACAAACCGCTCATGACCGGGCACATCCACGATCCCGAACTGAATATCTCCCGGGAGTTCCAGGTGAGCAAAGCCGAGCTCAATGGTAATGCCCCTCTCCTTCTCTTCCTTCAGGCGGTCAGTATCGATACCGGTCAGTGCCTTGACAAGAGAGGTCTTGCCATGATCGATATGTCCGGCAGTGCCAAGAATGAGATGTTTCATGGAATACCCTTATCACCACAGAATGCAGGCAGAAAGTTTCGCTGCTCGTACTTCTTAAAAGTTTTATAAAAAAAGATGAACGAGGGATGCTTGTCGCGCACATGTTCAATCAGCAAATTACTTATTTGAGGAGACAAGCTACGGTAACACATCAATATCAGGCCAAAAACTAGCTGATAAGCTATCAATTGTCAAGAAACCAATACAGCATAAAACCCAGCCCTGAGATGACTGTTTTCGTCACTTCTCAACCTCTCCCCTCCCAAAACATGAAGATCTTTTTACTGCCACACTGACAGGCAGATCAAGATTTGCCGCAAGAAAAAAGGCCATATGCAGATATGGCCTTGTGCCCGTCACTCTCTAACGGGGAATGTCCGGCGCTAAGATGCTCAACGCAAAAGCATAATGGGGAAAGACCGGTCGTCAACCTGCCAAAGAGGCTTTATCATGCTGAAAAATATGAGATAGCTAGTCGTCCCTGAAAAAGCATAACAAGTTGAATTAATTGATGTATTTTGTAAATACTGTGTGATAAAATTACCGGGAATTGAATCAATACTCTCAAAACCCGGTGATTTTATGAAACCAAAAT
>JAQUHM010000290.1 GCA_028683595.1 Geobacteraceae bacterium
TTGCGTGAATTCAAATACATGGGAATGCTAATAAGGTTTCCTGAAGCTAATCTGATAAATTGTTAATTTTTAAAAATACTACCTGATTACGTTATATTGTCAACTGATTTAACATACTTTTCATGCATGGAAAAGCATTATATTTTGTTGCTTTTGCATCCCCTTATTGATGCCTGGAATTTTGTATGAAGTGCCTCTGAAAAGAGTAACCATTCGGAAAGTCTTGGCAGGGGCCGGGTTGGAACTTCCCCGAAGCCTCTCGTAATCGGTTACCACCCGTTACACTGATTAGTGATTTGCTGTTTTCGGCCGGTTTTCTTGCTATTGCAATCGTGCAATGAAGCCGTACGAGAGACTCCGTGAAAGCCCCAACCTTCCACGGAACAGCACTTTATCAGTTTCCGGATGGAAACAAGTAATATTTTGCACGGGTTACTGCTTCGATTTAGAGTTTTGCTTTGCAACTGTCTTCCGGAGATAAACCAAAGAAAGCAACCACCTGTTTTTAAAGGAATTCAAATATATTGACCAGGGTATTCTTGCGGGGTATAGTATTCAATTCCATTAAAGGAGCAGCTGACGCGAATGTTTGTATTGACAGGGTTGATAGTTCCTCTCGGTACTGTCAAAGGCAAACCGGGTTTTCCCGCCTCGTCAAGGGGGCTGTTATTCTTTATGATGTACCCAATTGAAATTTTGCCGGGGATTTGATGTCGATTGTGAATATGCGAAAACTGCCACCCCAGAGTATTGAAGCCGAGATGTCGATTCTTGGTGGAATACTTCTGGATAATGAAGCAATTAATCGAGTGCTTGATATTCTTGTGCCCGAGGATTTCTATCGCGAGTCTCATAGGAAAATTATGAGGTCAATGATAGAACTCAATGAGCATCGAGAACCCTGTGACCTTATTACACTTACTACTATCCTTAAAAAACGTGGAGAACTCGAGGAAATCGGCGGGGCTCCCTATCTGGCAACTCTTGTTGACTATGTCCCGACCGCCGCAAATATTGCCTATTACAGCAAAATCGTTAAGGAAAAGGCCATTTCTCGTAATTTGATCAGTGCTGCAACCGAAATTGTTACCGACGGCTTCGATGACCAGATTGATATCGATGAGTTGCTGGATAAGGCGCAGAAAGCTATTTTTAAAATATCCGAGAATCGAATAGATACGCCCTACTTCGCTCTCAACCTGATTCTGAAAGATGCAATCAAGTATATCGGCGAACTGTATGAGAAGAAAGAGAGCGTCACAGGTGTCCCGACCGGTTTTATTGATCTGGACCAGAAGACATCAGGTTTCCAGCGTGGGGACCTGATAATCATAGCGGGTCGACCTTCCATGGGTAAAACCGCCTTTGCACTGAACATTGCCCAATATGCGGCAGTTCATGCCCAGCCAAGTTATCCTGTTGTTGTTTTTTCCCTTGAGATGAGCAAGGAACAACTTGTGACCCGACTTCTTTGCTCAGAGGCCCGGGTTGATGCCAGTCGTCTACGCACCGGCCACCTTGTGGAAGGCGATTGGGATAAAATCATGCACGGAGCCGATAAACTCTTTGAAGCTAAAATCTTTATCGATGATACCCCGGCCATATCAGTTATGGAGATGCGTGCCAAAGCGCGCAGATTGAAAGCGGAGCATGGCATAGGGATGATTGTTGTAGACTATCTCCAATTGATGAGGGGTGGCAGTTCTCCCGAGTCACGTCAGCAGGAAATTTCCGAAATATCTCGTTCGTTAAAAGCCTTGGCAAAAGAGTTGTCCGTTCCGGTTGTGGCACTTTCCCAGCTGAATCGCGGTCTGGAGAGTCGTACTGACAAACGACCGATTATGAGCGATCTCAGGGAGTCTGGAGCAATAGAGCAGGATGCTGACATAATAATGTTCGTGTACCGTGATGAAGTGTACAACAAGGATAATCCCGATGTGAAGGGAAGGGCAGAAATCATCATCGGTAAGCAGAGAAACGGTCCCATTGGAACAGTTGATTTAACCTTCCTTGGTGAATATACAAGATTTGAGAATTGTGCAGTTCGCTCTGAATATTGACAGCCATAAAGTAATTACTATTTGTGCAAAGACGAGGTACTCATGATAGATCCAACGGCACGCATCAGTTCTTCCGCACTAATTGAGGCTGATGTGGAGATCGGTCCCAACGTTATCATCGGTGACCATGCAAGAATCGGATGTGGTACAAGAATTATGGCGAATTCTGTTGTCGGTCCCTGGACGAAACTGGGAAGCAACAATATAATACATTATGGTGCTATTATCGGGCACGACCCCCAGGACTTCGGATACAACGGGGAGGAAACCTACCTGGAGATAGGAAACGGCAACTGTTTCCGTGAGTATGTAACGGTTCACCGGGGCAATCGCGAGGGCACCAGGACCATTGTTGGCGACAATAACTATTTTATGGTTCAATCCCATGTTGCGCATAATTGTATCGTGGGAAACGATACAATTATTGCCGGAGGGTCCCTGGTTGCAGGGCATGTTACCATTGATGACAGAGCGATAATTTCCGGTAACTGTGTTGTTCATCAGTTCTGCCATATTGGTACATTAGCCATGATGAGAGGGCTTTCCCGAACTTCCCGGGATGTCCCTCCCTTTTGCATCATGGATGAGACCCACACCGTGAGAACCATTAATCTCGTCGGACTTCGCAGGAATGGTTATGATACATTACGTGTGCGGGCGATCAAGAATGCCTTTAAACTACTTTTTCGGTCTGGCCCCAATATGAAAGAAAATGTGGAACGTGCCGAATCGGAACTGGAAAAAACGGATGATGTACGATATTTACTCGATTTTATCAAGAACTCCAAAAGAGGGGTGTGTTTCGGCCGAAGCAGAGCCGGTGCTGATTTCGATTAGAGGAAAGGTGGAAAATAATGACGAAGTTTAATCCATTGCGGACTCTGCCGGGTCCTGCCGGTTATGGAAAAGGTGATGTCTTTGTCCTTTTTGGTGAACTTTTTGGTCGTGGCTATGCGAACGGACTTGTGGATGAGGCCCGGAAATCGGGTATGACAATCATTGGCATTACCATGGGAAGGCGTGAGACGGATGGTTCGCTCAGGCCGTTGACTGATGAGGAATTGGTTGAATCGGAAAAGGTGCTTGGAGGGAAGATTATCAATATCCCCCTTGAGGCAGGGTTCGACATGGATCGCTCTGTATCGGGTATTGCTCCTGTTGATCAGTTAAAAGGGATTAAATCCGATGCTTGGGATTCCGCCGAACTTGACTGGGCAGCGATCGAACAGTCCAGAATGGCAGGAATTGCCCGTTTTACTGCGAATCTTGCCAAAGTCATGGTTGAAATGGAGTCACTGATTCCGGATGGGGTTAATGTCCTGTTTTCCCACACCATGGCGGGCGGAATTCCCCGCGCCCGGATTCTCATGCCTGTCCTCAACAGGGTATTCAAGGGGCAGGGGGAGCGTTTCACTTCCTCCGAGGTTTTCTGGAAAACAGACCTCGGAAAGCTCTGCAGTACATGTTTTGATGAGGTGACTGCCAACACCTTCCAGCATCTGATTGATTTCTCCCGACCTGTTCGCGAGCGGAATGAATCTTCCGGGAAAAAAGTCGCGTACACTGCCTACGGCTACCATGGTTGCGAAGTTCTCATAGGAGACGTCTATACCTGGCAGTCCTATACCCCGTATCTGCAGGGGTGGGCAAAAATGCGTCTTGAGGAGATTGCAACGGCAGCGTGGGAAAGGGGCGTGCGGGCTACTGTGTTCAACTGCCCGGAAATTCAAACCAATTCGAGCGCCCTTTTCCTTGGGGTGGAGATTTCCCTTTATCCCTTGCTTGCGGCATTACAGCGTGAAGGTGGTGGGGCGTGTTTTGAACGCGTCGCCGCGGCCTGCAGCGAGCTTCTCAAGGAAGGAACAACAATTCAGGGCCTGCTTGTAGGGGCGGACCGGTATCTTGCCGCTTCCCTGCTGAAGCCTTTTCATGTCTTCTCTTCGTGGCCTCAGCATAACACTCCGGATCAGTCCGCTTTCATGCTGAACAGTGCCACCTCGATGTTGGAGATGAACAAGGACTCAAAAAACATAGTTTGTGCCGAGTTGTCAAGGGCTGTTTTTCAGGCTGTCGGACGTCTGATACACAGAACATCCTGGAAGCCCGGCGCGCCGGTTTACTGGTTGAACCATGATATCGTTGCACGAGAGCTGGTTGCGGGAGAGTAATTCAAGTGTCTGCTGAGAGGTTGGAGCGCTGATGCCCAAAAAAGTACTTTTGGTTGATGATGCAGCGATGTTTCTTGAGATTCAAAAGGATTTTCTCAAGATGTCGAGTATCAGCGTTCTCTGCGCAAAGGATGGCCAGGAGGCCCTTGAAAAAACCCGGATTCTGTGTCCAGATCTTCTGGTTATGGATCTGCACATGCCAAGGATGACGGGAGCAGAGTGTTGTGCTGCTATTAAAGCTGATCCGGCACTTTCTTCCATTCCGGTCATCATGGCCACGAGCGCAGGGAATCAACATGATCATGAGCTTTGTCGAGAATCCGGATGTGACGGATTGTTGACTAAGCCGTTCGAAAGAGGACTGTTCCTCGATACGGTCCGACGGTTCATCCCCGAGTTGGATCGCAGAGAGGGTCGGATGCCTTTTGTGTCGGCAATACGGTTTCAAGCGTTCCGCGTTACCATGACAGGCACTATTCTGGATTTGAGTGCACGTGGGATTTTTGTTGCAACGGATTATGAACTTGATGTGGGAACGGAGGTTGTCCTTACTTTCTCTCTCTCAGAGGGGAATAATTCCCTTATGCAGGCAAAAGGTGTGATCCGTTGGAAAAATACTCCCTCTGAAAGAATCAAGGCAAAATATCCCCCGGGATTTGGTCTCGAGTTTACCGCGATTGCCGGGGAATCGCTTTCTGCCTTCCAGCATGTTCTGTCAAAAAGCGGTATGTGAAGCTCTCGGGCAGGCAGCCTTACCGCACCAGTTTTGAAAGTTTTTTGAACTCGGGTGTCCCGGCCCGGTTCAGTAGTTGAAAAAGATCGTTTCCGTGGTAGAGATGAGGGCACCGGCCGATGCGGCCATAGCAAGGCCAAGACGCCAGTTCTCCTTTTTCCTGCTTAAGAC
>JAQUHM010000291.1 GCA_028683595.1 Geobacteraceae bacterium
CGAAGAGGTCTTGACGAGGGTTGAAATTATTGACTCTCTAGGAACGGGGTGGTGCGATGTTCTGAACCGGGGAGACGAGACAATGATCGGGTATGTGAGGTGTGAAGGATTGAAAATCCTGAGACCGGATATGCCTGAAAACTGGCATGTAATCCCTTCCCCGAAAGAGGGCAAACCACAAGACACTGAGACGAAAAAGTCGCCAGCCTCTCCGGCAGGCTCAGACTCTAACGCTCGTTCCACAGGGCAACCGGTCAAGACCAGGGCGCCGGAAAGCGCTCCCCAGTAATCGATAGTATGCTGTTTTTGGGGCACTGAGAAGATCAGCAGGTCAAATAGCCGGAGGGTTCTTAGTCATAAGGATCCCTTGCCCGGGAAACTTCTTGCTCATTCGTGGACTGGCTTCATCCTGCTTCCGAAATCATCCTTTTTTACAAAGATTGCACTCTGCATCCTGTGCGGAAGCCAGAACCTGATTCTGAAGAAAGGATAGATAGTGACCCGAATTGTTTTACTCACAGTATTCGCCATCATCGCATCCTCATGCTCCGTTCCTTATCAAAAACCGGCCGTGGCAGTCATCCCTCCTGATTATGAACTCAAGGATGTGAGGGAGCTGCCCCAGGAGTTCGGCCCGTACGCAAAGCTTCCAACTATCCTCCCTCTCGACAAGGTCTGCCGCGACTCACTTTTTTCTGAATTCTGGCGGAAGTACTATGCCCCGTGGAGCGGAGGCGAGCCGCTTTCGGATATTTCCAGGTCAATCCTGATCATGAAAGAGCATGCCGGGAGGGAATGGTATGGGGAGAACAAAAGAAAGGTTCCCAGAAAGATCCTCAACCAACTCTTGGCGAACTGTGATCTGGATCGCTTTCCCGCAAAGAATTCGATGGCTGTTGCCATTGTTCCCACTTCCTTGAGAGTTCTTCCGACGGAAAGGCCGTTCTTTGACACGCCGGACGATTTCCCTTTCGATGCCTTGCAGAACGCGGGGCTAAAGATGAACGAACCTGCCAGGGTTCTGCATGTTTCCGCGGACGGCGTTTGGGCCTTTGCCGAAACGGCCGATGCCAATGGCTGGGTTCCGATGCGCGACATTGGCTTCATCGAGAAAAGCCTGGCCGGAGAACGAATGAAAAAGGCTCAGATCGTTATCGTCAGAGACTTTGCCCCGATACGGGACAGGCAGGAGCAGCTTGCTTTGAGGGCCAAGGTCGGTACGATATTTCCACTCGCCGGGGAATACGAGGATGCCTATGAGGTGTTTGTTGCAGTGCCATCCAACGGCAATGGGGTGCGGGAAATAAAGGTACGGGTGCCGAAGGATTTGGCGAGAAGGTTTCCGCTGGAAGTGGGTGATGAGACTATCGTACTGATCGGCGACGAGCTGATCGGCAAACCATACGGTTGGGGGGAGTATTTCCAGGGTAGGGACTGTTCCGCGCTCATGCGGGATTTCTACCTGCCATTCGGGATATGGTTGCCAAGAGGCTCCTACAACCAGATACATTCCGGCAGAAGCATTTCTTTTTCAGGTCTGAGCCCTGCGGAAAAAGAGCGTCTCATCCGTGAAAAGGGTGTCCCCTTCCTGACCATTATCTACATGAAAGGGCACATCATGCTCTATGTAGGCTCTAATGATGGCAAAGCGCTCATTTTTCACTCCTTGTGGAAAGTCAAAGTAAAAAACGGCGAAGGGCGTGACATTAAACAGCCTGTCGGTAAAGCAATTATCAGTACGCTGACTCCCGGCAGTGAACTTGTACTGTCGAACGGTTCCCTGCTGGATAAGATCAGCAGCATGCTCATTCTGCGCGACAGATGCGGTTTGACGCGTTGAGGAAATTCAATTGTAGACGTCAAGGTTTCGGGCATTCAATACCATAACCTGGCACCTCCTGATGGTAGAGATTGGTCTCTGTAAAAGCATGCCAGGAAGGCTTTGTCTTCTCGTAATGCCAGGAGGTGCCTTTTATATGATTATCTGGCTTAATCGATCCTACTGTTTTCAAGGTAACCTGCTGGAAGGATAGAACTCCTCTCGGATCTTTCAAACCTTTCCTGAGAGTCTCAATGTACTTTGCGAAATTAATGAGAATGTTTTTGACCGTGCCCACTATGAGTGATACTGTTGCACATAAATCAAATTCTTATGTTTCCATCCCTTGCGGCTATGACATCAAAAGAAACCATATTGGCAAAAATCTCTCGTCCAATTCTTTCCAAAGTGGTTCAAAAAAAGAGGCTTTTCAGCCTTCTTGACGCCAAGATGGGAAAACCCATCATCTGGGTATCCGCTCCCGCCGGTTCCGGCAAGACGACACTTGTCGCAAGTTATCTTGACGCTCGAGGCCTACCCTGTATCTGGTATCACTGCGACGAGGGAGACGGTGACCTTGCCACATTTTTCTATTACATGGGACGTGCCGCGAAGAAAGCTGCGCCTCGGTACAGGAAACCCCTTCCCCTTCTGACGACCGAATATCTTGCCGGCATCCCCACCTTTACCCGAAGATATTTTGAGTTGCTCTATACCCGACTGTCAACCCGCTTTTCGTCACGGAAAAACCTCTCCGCCCCGTTACAAAAAATGGATCGGGAGGGATGTGTCATCGTCCTCGACAACTATCAGGACGTGCCCGCCGAATCTCCGTTTCACGATATGATTGTTGCTGGCTTTGATGGTGTCCCGCAAAATGTACATATCATCGCAATAAACCGCAACGAGCTGCCGCCGCAATGTGCCCGTCTCCAGGCAAACGACAGGATCAGCCTGCTGCAACACCGTGACATTCGTTTCACCCTTGACGAATCACGGCAACTTGCGCATAGGCGCATTCCGAAGCTTGACAGTAAAATTATCAAAACGATGCACGAAAAGACCGAAGGATGGGCCGCCGGGATAATCCTGCAGCTGGAAAGGGTACGGATTGACGGGAAAGGGACCGAATTGTCAGCGGATTTTGCCTATGAAAAAGTCTTCGATTATTTTGCCGAAGAATTATTCGATAGGGCTGAACAAGGGGTACAGGACTTCCTGTTGAAGACCGCGGTTCTCCCCGCGCTCAGCGTCCCGCTGGCAGAGAAGCTGACCGGTGAGGAAACTGCAGAGCGCATCCTCTCGACATTGAACCGCCATCATCTGTTTACGGAAAAATTTTCCGGAAGTGGCCGGGAGTACCGGTACCATCCTCTGTTCAGGGACTTTCTTCTCGACAGGGCGAAGACCGTATTTCTTCCCCATGAGTTAGCCGACATCCGGAAAAATGCCGCCCAGCTCCTTGAGCAGGCTGGGCAGATCGATAACGCGGCAAGACTGTAGGCAACCGGCACACACAGTACCGCTACCGGTGGATACAGCACGGCCAGCGGCGCATACAGCACCGCCACCGGAGAGGGAAGTAGTGCCAGCGGAACAGGCAGCACCGCCACCGGCGATTTAAGCGAAGCCTCAGGTGAATACAGCACCGCCCTCGGCCAGGGAACATATGTGTCTTCAAGCGCCACCAATAGTGTCGCCCTGGGGCAGGGTTCCCAAGCCACCGAGGCGAACACCGTCTCGGTCGGCACCAGCTCGTATCAACGCCGCATCGTCAACGTCGCCGACGGAGTCGCCGACAGCGATGCCGCGACGGTCGGACAGTTGAACAGTGCGGTCACCGATGTCACTGCCCTCGAAGGACGTGTGACCACCGCTGAAGGGACAATCGCCACCCATACGGCAGAAATCGCAGCCAACACCGCAGCCATTGGCGCCGAAGCGACGGACCGCGCAGCGGCTGACGCCTCTCTGCAGAGCAACATTGACAACGAGGCAACTGCTCGGTCAGCGGCGGACGCCACCCTGCAGGCCAACATCGATACCAACAGCTCCGAGATCAACAATCTTCAGGAGGCAGGGCGCGGCATGAGCTGGACTCCCGGCTCTGCTGTCATCGGCGCCAGCGCCACCGGTAGCGGTTCTACCTCACTGGGCGACGGGGCGTCGGCCCGCGACCGCGATACCGCCCTCGGCTACATGGCAACCGTCACCGCCGACGGCAGCGTGGCCGTCGGGGCCGACACTCTGGTCGAGGCCGGCGCCGATGGCAGCAGCGCACTCGGCCAGGGTGCCCGGGTCGCAACCGGCGCCAGCGGCAGTGTTGCCCTGGGGCAGAATTCAGTCGCCAGCGAGGCAAACACTGTCTCGGTCGGATCAGCCGGCAACGAGCGGCGTCTGACCAATATCGCCGACGGGATCAACGACACCGATGCCGCAAACATGGGGCAGTTGCGCCAGGCCGCTGCGGCCATGCAGGCAGATGTCAGCAATCTCCAAAACCGGGTCGGCAAGGTTGAGCGCCGCCTGGATGATGTCGGAGCTCTGAGCTCGGCCTTTTCAGCCCTGGTGCCCAATGCCCGTTCCGCCGGCAACACCCAGATAGCCCTTGGCGCCGGCTACTACGAGGGTTCTACTGCCATGGCCGCCGGTTTGTTCCATTACGTGAGCAAGAACGTGCTGCTCAATGCCGGCGTGTCCACCGCCTTTAACAGCCACTCCACCGCCGGCCGTGCCGGGGTTACCTTTGGCTGGTAGTTGTTGTTGGACGGCCAAAACCCGCACTAAAAACGAGAATAAAATTGGGCACGCTTGTGTTCGTGGAATTGCCGGGCAGGTTCCAGGCAACACCTGCACAACAGCCGGAAGAACTGTGGTATGATCTAAGCCACACTAATAAGTAGAGGGAGTTTCGCGATGTACAAGAAAATTCTGGTGGTTGCGGTCATGCTTTTGGTATCTGTTGTCCTGACACCTGGGGGAAGCGACGTCTCCCAGGCCGTGGAAAAGAAAGAGGCATCGAAAACCAGGCCGGCTCAGGGCACTGAAGTGAAAAAAGTCTTCGATGCCCACGATACCGGCGTTCGCTACCACTTTACTGATACAGATATGGACTTCAACTTTGGCACACTGGTTCTCGGTTCAGCGGTGAACCACGGAGTCGAGATCGGCGAATCCTTCTACACTGTCTCGAAAATCAAGGACGGCGATGCTGCAAGCTGGCAGCAGGAATGGTTTGCTATGGCGCAACTGGCCGAGGCTCGCGGCGAGGAATCCCTCGCCTCCGGCCACAGG
>JAQUHM010000292.1 GCA_028683595.1 Geobacteraceae bacterium
CAATGTCGTTGGTCAGGTGGTTGCCACCAAGGGAGAGAACCGAAGTATGCTTGATGGCGCCGTCTACGAAAATTGCAATGTCGGTGGTTCCACCGCCGATATCCACCAGTGCAACTCCGATCTCCTTCTCTTCCGGGGAAATAACCGCCTCGGAAGAGGCAAGCTGCTCGAGAACGATATCAGCCACATCCAGACCGGCGCGGTTGCAGGATTTGATGATATTCTGGGCACTGGCCACGGCACCGGTCACGATGTGTACCCGCGCCTCCAGGCGAACACCACTCATGCCGAGCGGTTCACGAATACCATCCTGATCGTCGATGATGAATTCCTGCGGCAGGATGTGAATCACTTCCCGGTCCATGGGAATGGCAATGGCCTTGGCCGCATCTATGACCCGGCGCACGTCATCGGGAGAAACTTCCCGATTCTTTATGGCAATCACTCCCTGGGAGTTAAAACCCTTGATATGGCCGCCGGCAATTCCGGCATACACGGATTTGATTTCGCATCCGGCCATCAGTTCGGCCTCTTCAACGGCCTTCTTGATGGATGCGACAGTTGTTTCGATATTGATGACCACCCCTTTGCGGAGCCCTCGGGACGGACTTGTGCCGATACCGACGATGTCGACACCATCTTCGGTTACATTTCCGACAATGGCACATATTTTCGTGGTGCCGATATCAAGCCCCACTATAAGATTTTCCCTTCTGTTGGCCATGGCCCCCTCCTCTTATTACACCTTTTTTACAACTATTTTATCCGGATAATTGAGATCAACATATTCAAGTGATGCAATCTGCGCCATCAACTCCTGGTAAATTTTGCTGAAACGTGTCAATTTCCCCTGAAAATCGGAGTTGCCAAGCTTTACCGGGATTCCTCCCTGGGTAGTAAACAGTGTATAGCCGTATCCCTTATCCAGGTGAATTTCCGAAATATCACTCAGGCGGAACACTGTCCCCTTTTTCAGCATCTCCATGAGCCCAAGGGCCGCGGTAAGCATTATTTTCGTACCGTCGGCATCCTTCAGCAGATCCTCTTCCGAGATTCCAGTAAGGACAGGGTAGTCAAGTCGGTCCCCCTCGGTCAAAGGCTTGAAAATCTCCCCCTTTGAGTCCAGGTAGTACAGGTATCCCATATTCACCACAGCCACCGGAACCCGCTCGGTAATCTCGATGGAAAGCGTGCCTGGAAAGCGCCGGCGGACCTTTAACTTCTCGACCCAAGGGTTCTTTTCCAGCTGTTCTGCCACATGCTGCAAGTCAATCTTGAGCAGGGACTCACCGAGCTTGACCCCGGCAAGACTTACGATCTCATCTTGAGAAAGTTGCTGTAAGCGGGGCACTTCGATCCGCTCCAGCTTGAAAAACGTCGCATCGGCAAATATCTCATACGATTCCGTGCCGAGAATCCAGACCAGGGTAATCACGAAGAATGCGGTACAGACCCGGGCCGCTTTTTTGAGCATCCGACGAAACTGTAGCGGCCTGCGGGGCTTTCGCTCCCGCTTCTGGCGATTCCGGTTCTGCTGAGGATTCTTCTTTTTGTAATGCATGTCACGCATGGGCCACCGCCAAAGGCGTATATCCTGAATCTAGGCGCTGATTTTCAAAGATGCGGAAATCAGTATTCTCTCCAGCAGATCGCCAAAGGAAATGCCGACCCCTCCGGCAATTTCAGGAAAAAGGCTGAGGGCTGTCATCCCAGGAAGGGTATTGACTTCCAGAATGTAGCACTCTTCCGTCGGGGTAACAAGGAGATCAACACGGCTGTAATCGCAGCAACCAACGGCTCGATGGGCAAGAACCCCGACCTGCAGGGCCTTACGGTATAAAGCATCCGGCAGGGGAGCAGGGAAAATATGTTCTGCCATGCCCGGGGTGTATTTTGCCTCGAAATCGTAGAATTCATTGTGGGGCACGATTTCAATGGCGCCGAGAGCCTGATCGCCAAGGATTCCCACTTGAATCTCCCGTGCAGCAATAAACTGTTCCACCAGGATTTCGCTGTCATAGCGGAAAGCAAGTTCAATAGCGGCCGGAATCCCCTCCGGAGACTTGACGATGCTGACACCCACCGATGACCCCTCCTGGGATGGCTTTACCACCACCGGAAAGGAGAATGCGAGGGTGGCAACATCGAATCGTTCGCCTTTTCTCAGAACCCGGTAGGGAGCAACCAGGAGTCCGGCAGACTGGAACGCTGCCTTGGCGAAGATCTTGTTCATGGCCAGCGCGCTGGCGAGAACGCCGGAACCGGTATAGGGAATTCCCATCATCTCCAGCAACCCCTGGACCGCACCATCTTCGCCATAACGACCATGTAACGCCACAAAAGCAACCTCAACACCGGCATCGGCAAGTTTTCGAGCCAGAGTCCTGTCGACATCGATGGCTTGCGCATCGTATCCCAGGGAAAGGAGACTTTCACACACGGCAGTCCCGCTCTTGAGGGAAACATCCCGTTCAGCTGAGAGTCCGCCGTACAACACTCCGATTTTCTTCGCTTTGAGTTCTTCTCGAGTCATCATCTCGCCTGTATCCAATCCCTTCGCAACTATTGCTGGAGGTCCACTCCGACAATCCTGACTTCTTCCGTCAGTTCTACCCCTGACTGTTCCCTGACCTGTTCCTTAACCCTGGCCGCAAGGGCCAGGAAATCATCGGCCGAAGCCCCCCCCCTGTTCACCAGGAAGTTCGCGTGGACGGTGGAGACTTCTGCTCCGCCGATTCTGCTGCCCCGCAGCCCGGCACCATCGATACATCGCCAGGCCAGTCCCCCGGGAGGGTTCTTGAAAAACGAACCGGCATTGGGATAGCCCACCTGCTGGGTTGCACGCCGTTTCTCCAGGAAAGACTTCATTCGGTCACTGATCTCTTCAGGATCTCCCTCTGTAAGCCGGAATGAAGCCTTGACAATGATCTCTCCCGGCTCAAGGTGCAGGAAACGGTAACCGAAGACCAGCTGATTCCTCTCCTTCTTTATGAGCGTCCGGTCCTTCACGACAACCAGGGTTTCCAGCGAATCGGTTATCTCCCCGCCGCCGGCACCGGCATTCATCGCCAGTGCGCCCCCCAGTCTACCCGGTATTCCCCCCAGAAATTCGAGGCCTGTCAAGCCTTGGTCCCTACAAAAGCGGACCAGGGCTGCATTCTCGACTCCCGCCCCGGCATGAACCAGGACAGCCCCTTCTCGATCCAGCAGATCAAATCTTTCCAGGGAAATCACACAGCCCCTTATGCCCCCGTCCCTGACCAGGAGGTTATACCCCCCACCAACCACCAGGAACGGAATTTCAAACTCTCCAAGAAGATCCAGAAGGCTCTGCAGATCATCCGAATCCGTTGGCACGACAAACCAGTCTGTCGGCCCCCCGACCCGCAGCGAAGTATGCCGGGCCATGGGTTCATCGCGAAGTACCGTGCCGCGAATTTCCTGCACGATACGTTCGGAGAAAGCTTTTTTCACAGAACTTTTCCCAGCTTCTGGAGCAGGAGTTCCCCGGTCTGCCAGATATTGCCCGCACCGAGGGTCAGCATGATGTCGCCCGGTTTCAGGATTTCCAGCAAGTGCGCCACAAGCTCCTCTCGATCGGCGATATGGGTGACGTCTTTCTGCCCATGCTGCCTGACGCTGCGAGCAAGAGCTTCGGCGGTCACCCCTTCGATGGGCTCCTCCCCAGCTGGGTAAATATCGGTCAGTATCAGCACCTCGGCATCATGGAATGCCTTGACGAATTCGTCGTACAGCTCCTTGGTCCGGGTGTAACGGTGAGGCTGGAATACGACCACAAGACGCCGATCCCATCCCGACGTTGCTGCCGCCAGAGTCGCACGAATCTCCGTCGGGTGGTGACCGTAGTCATCTACCACCATGATGTCATTCACTTCACCTTTGACCTGGAATCGCCGACCAACTCCACCAAAATCACGGAATCCCTCCTGGATCACGGAAAAAGAGACATTCAGTTCCAGCGCCACGCCAATCGCTGCCAAGGCATTGAGGACATTATGGGCGCCTGGCATCTTGAAGCTGATCTCGCCAAGCCGCTCACCACGGTACTGGGCCACAAAGGTAGTGTTGAGCCCTTCCAGCTTTATATCACAGGCCCGGATATCCGCCTGGGCACTCAGGCCGTAGGTGATAAAGCGCTTGTTGACGCGAGGAATGATATCCGCCACGTTGTCACTATCGAGACACAGGACGGTCAGGCCGTAAAAGGGAATCTTGTTGATGAATTCAACAAAGGTATCTTTGATCTCCTCGATCCCGCTGTAGAAATCAAGATGGTCTGCATCGATATTGGTGACAACGGCTATTGTCGGCGAGAGCTTCAGGAAAGAGCCGTCCGATTCATCCGCCTCGGCCACGAGGAATTTACCCTGGCCCAGCCGCGCATTACTGCCCAGCGAGTTGAGCCGGCCGCCGATAACAATGGTGGGATCGATCCCGGCAAAGCCCAGAAGGGTTGCAACCATCGAAGTCGTGGTAGTCTTGCCATGCGTGCCGGCAATGGCAATGCCGTATTTCATCCGCATCAGTTCGGCAAGCATCTCGGCCCGGGGAATCACCGGTATCAGGTTCTCCCGCGCCTCCTGAACCTCGGGGTTGTCATCTTTTACTGCGCTGGAGATCACCACCACGTCCGCGCCGGTAACGTTCTCCCGCAAATGGCCATAGAATATTTCCCCACCCAGAGTGGCCAACCTTTCGGTAATCTCCGACCTGCGCAGATCCGAACCGGAAACCTTGTACCCCAGGTTCAGGAGAACCTCGGCAATACCGCTCATGCCGATGCCGCCAATCCCGACAAAATGTATTTTATCTATTTTTCCGTACATGGTGCCTTCTTATACTGATGTATTCGCACTACGTAGAGTTACCCGAACAGGCCTGCATCCAGTCCGCAGCCACGCTGCTGAAGCCAGGGATACACTCCTTACCATTTTTGCAAAGCTATGCTGCAAGCATCGCATCTACTATCAGTTTCGCTGCATCCGGCTGCGCCATTGCAGCGGCTTTTTCCCCGGCAGACTTCCTGACCAAGGGGTTCCTCTCCAGTTCCTCGATCATTGCAGCAAGCCTTTTCCCCGA
>JAQUHM010000293.1 GCA_028683595.1 Geobacteraceae bacterium
TAAAACTGTTTGAGGAATATCGTGGGCTGGAATTGAAGGAAAAGGTCCGGGAATTCGTCACTTCCCTCAAAGCGGGTGTTCATGCTGCGACATTGGGAAACTGAGGTAAATCGCTGCTGCCCCCCCTTTTCAGTTTCCTTTTTCCACAACCTCATGGTACCGTGGCACCCTTATCGGTTTTCGGCTTTCTCGACCGCGCCCCTCATCCGCAGGAGAAATGCCTGTCGGAAAATTCGTAGGAAGTTCATGGCCCGAAGCGCGGAAACTTTACATTAACGAGGCATATCTATGGGTTGGTTTTCAAGAGAAAAAGCGCCAATTGCGCAAAACGATGAGAAAAAGGTCAGGGTTCCCGAGGGGCTCTGGACGAAATGCAAAAGCTGCAGCGAGATTATTTATACGAAAGAGGTGGAGAAAAACCTCAACGTCTGTCCAAAGTGTGACTATCATTTCCGTATCCCCGCCAAAGAACGTCTCGACCTCATCCTTGATCCTGACACCTTCAGCGAGTTTGACCGTGACCTGGAATCAATCGACTTTCTCGAGTTCCAGGATACAAAGAGCTATCAGGATAGAATCCAGGCAGCCATGGAAAAAGGACCCGGCAAAGAGGCCGTGGTCTGTGGCGAAGGCATGCTTGACGGCACTCCCCTTCAGATTGCCGTATTCGAATTCACCTTCATGGGCGGAAGCATGGGGAGCGTGGTCGGAGAAAAGATTACCAGGGTCATCGAGCGGGCGATTGAACGGCATACACCGGCCGTGGTCTTTTCCTCATCGGGTGGTGCACGCATGCAGGAGAGTATTATTTCTCTCATGCAGATGGTAAAGACCTCTGCCGCTCTTGCCCGCCTCCGTGAAGCAGGCCTGCCCTATATTTCGGTACTCACCGACCCGACCACCGGCGGTGTAACCGCCAGTTTTGCAATGCTTGGCGATATCATCATGGCGGAGCCCAAGGCCCTGATCGGATTTGCCGGCCCCCGGGTAATTGAACAGACCATCAGACAGAAGCTGCCCGAGGGCTTCCAGCGCGCAGAGTATCTCCTGGAACACGGCATGGTGGACCTTATTGTTCCGAGGAAGGAAATGAGGCAACAACTTTCCCAGGTCGTGAACATGCTCTATCGGCCGACACCAGCTAAAGCTGGGAAAGCATCCCGCAGCTGAAAAGCGGGCCGTACGCCATCGCCTTCACCATGACCTATCAGGAAATGATGTCCCACATCTACGGTCTGGCCCGTTTTGGCATGAAACCCGGACTTCAAAGGATTCGAGCCACTCTGTGCGCCCTTTCTGACCCTCAAGATGCCGTGCAGACTGTCCATGTGGCCGGAACCAACGGCAAAGGGTCAACAGCGGCCTTTCTGGCTTCGATTCTTACCGCTGGAGGGCACAAGACAGGGCTGTTCACGTCTCCGCACCTGGTTGCATTCACGGAGCGTATCCGCATTGATGGCACGGAGATTTCCGAAACCGAGGTGGTTTCTCTGGCTGATCGGGTGCTCTCCGTTGCGCCGGAAGGAACCACATTTTTTGAGATTGTCACCGCCATGGCCTATCTCTTCTTTGCCGAACAGGGAGTGAGAGCTGCGGTGATGGAAGTCGGCATGGGCGGACGTTTTGATGCAACAAATGTCGCATCAGGCATCCTTTCGATCATTACCCCGATCGCCCTTGACCACTCCCAATATCTCGGAGACACAATCAGCATGATTGCCCGTGAAAAGGCCGGTGTCATCAAAGCAGGTCGCCCGGTGGTCAGCTCTTCCCAGTCGCCCGATGCACGGGAGGTCATCCGTAAGCATTGCATTGAATTAAAAAGCCCTCTTTACATGCAAGGAAACGATTTCAGCGCCACCTGGGAAAACAGTGGCTTTGTATATTCCGGGCTACAGTGGAAACTGCACGCCCTGCAACCGGGAATACCGGGCCGTTATCAGGCAATGAATCTCGCAACAGCCATCTGTGCCGCTGAATTGCTGGAACAGCAGGGAATGTCTTTAACCCCGGATTGCGTACGAACGGGCGCGGAACAAGCATCCTGGCCGGGAAGAATGGAATTATTCGCCGGTCCGCCCCGCGTTCTTCTCGACGGAGCACACAACCCGGCGGGAGCACAGGCACTGTCGGAGGCTTTGGCAGACATCCCCCGGAGAGCACTCATTCTGGTAGCAGGTGTTGTCGGAGACAAGGACGCAAACGGAATCCTCGAGCGACTCCTACCATCTGCCGACTCTGTCATTACGGTATGTCCTTCGGTTCCACGCGGCCTTACCTCACATGATCTTGCAGATCACTGCCGGTCTCTCGGTCACCAGGCAATCGAAGCCGGTAGTGTTGCCAGTGGACTGGAAACAGCTTTCAATAAAGCTCAACCGGATGATCTGATCCTCGTCTGCGGATCACTGTTCGTGGTGGGCGAGGCACGGGCAATCATACTCTCACAAACATTCGAACCATTTCGCGGATAGCACCCGGATTCCATGAAAAATACGCTCCTACAATTCCTTGTCGCTAGCTCGTTGCTCCTTGTCTTTGTCGTCCCGTCTCCGGCATTCGAGGCAGCTCTCCCAAACTCGGAGGGGATAAAAATCAAGGCTGACACAATCGGCTACGACAAAAACAGCGACTCCTATAACGCCACCGGCAAGGTACGGATCGACTGGAGCGGCGTTATTCTTTTCGCCGATTCGGTTTCCCTCCGGCAAAAGGACAATGAGGCCGTTGCAGAAGGCAACGTCCTTTTCATAAAAGGAGAAAACACCCTAAAGGGAACCCGGGCATCCATAGACATGGAAACGGAAAAAGGTGAAATCCAGAATGCCTCTCTTTTTGTCAAAAAAGGGAACTTCCGCCTCACCGGTAAAAAAATGCAGAAAACGGGAGATGAAGACTACCATATCGAAAACGGTATTTTTACCACCTGCGACGGAGAGGTTCCCAGCTGGAAATTCAAAGCAGCGGAACTGGACGTAACGAGAAACGATTATGCCGTCGGAAAGCATGCAGTATTTTATATCAAGGACATCCCGATCCTGTACTTCCCCTATATCATTTACCCGGTTCTGGAAGAACGACAGTCGGGACTCATGATGCCCCGCACCGGAGTTTCATCCAAAAAAGGCTTTTACCTAGAAATCCCCTACTATCAGGTCATATCACCAAGTCAGGATGCAGTTTTCTACCTGGATATTCAGGCTGATCGCGGCGTAGGCGTCGGAGCCGATTACCGTTACCTGATGCAGTCAGGTGGACATGGGGAGGCAAAAGCCTACCTCATCTATGACACCAACAGAAGAGGATTGCGCGGCAACTTTCTTATGGAGCACCAAGAGACCTTCTCTCCAACCCTGTTCTTCAGCACAAATATCGAGCTGACCCTGGATCGCCAATTTTATCAGGATTTCGGTGAAACTTCAGGGGAGTACAACCGACAGTATCTCGAAAGCTCCGCTTTCATCACCAAACACTGGGAACGGTACTCCCTGACATCCGAGTTGCGTTATACCGAGGACCTGTACGCAGTCAATAACAAAGCAACACTCCAGCAACTGCCCATTCTGACCTTTACCGTTCTCAAACAACAACTTGCTGACACCCCGTTCTATGTCTCCCTAGACTCCACATTCACCAACTTTTACCGGCAAAACGGTCTTCAGGGGCAGAGACTTTCCATTCAACCGAAGCTCTCCTTCTATAGCGCCAGCATACCAGGTATTGAGACTGCCGCATGGATTGGTTACCTGCAGAGGTTCTACAACACCTATGGCGGAAGTCTTGCTACAGGTGCCAGCGATAGCGGAATTCCTGATGTGGGGGCAACGCTCTCCACCACTCTTACTCGCGTCTTTGACACGGATTGGGGCGCATTGAAAAAGATACAACACACCATCATTCCAGAAATCAGTTACTCCTATTTGCCGCTGAAAAACCAGGACAGCCTGCCCTTCTTCGACTATACCGACAGGCAGGTAGCCCAGAACATGATCAGTTACTCGATCACGAACTATCTGACCGGCAAATATCTTTCACCAGACAACCCGGCTACCTACCGGGATCTCGCCTACCTGAGAATATCTCAGGGGTACGAATTCAGTGGCACCCGGCGCGATGTTCTGACACTTGTTGATGACCAGCGCCCCTTCACGGACGTCAGGGTCGAGGCCAAGGTAAATCCAACGGACCATCTTTCCCTCCTACTGGACAGCCGCTTTAACACCTATCGGGCAAATTTCTCAACAGTAGACATTGCCGCCAATGTCTCCGACAGCGCAGGCAACTCAGCGCGACTCGGATACCGGTTTTCCCGTGACGAGGTCCGTTACCTGGAAGGAGGTTTCTCGATCAGCTATATTGAACCGTTCGTTTTCCACTACTTGACCCGCTATTCTTTCGACACAAAAGACTTCCTTGAATCCCACTATGCACTGGAATTCAAGCAACAGTGCTGGGGCCTGAGCTTTTCCTACCGCCAACGCCCCGGCGACAGGAGTTTTCTGGTTAGCTTCTCCCTTTCAGGGATAGGGGCACTAGGAAAATTCAAAGCTTTCTAGCAGGCAATCCTCCCTCAGCTTTCCTGTTTTCCCTTTACAACAACAGGGAATTTCTATATTCTTCTAAATTTTGATTATCTTTTGCCATAGCAGAAACGGAACCGTTTTCTCTGGAGTCGGGTCCATGCTGCCGGTTGCGCAACCGATGTCTTTTCGCCGCAGACCGGCTAGCCAGCCGATGCGGAGCCTTTTACGATAAAGCAGGATACAGAATGAAAATCAGTACGATTCGTAATTTCTCCATTATCGCCCACATTGATCACGGAAAATCTACCCTCGCGGACCGGCTCCTTGAGTATACCGGAGCACTGACAGACAGGGAGAAGCAGAACCAGTTTCTGGACAAGATGGATCTTGAGCGGGAACGCGGCATCACCATCAAGGCCCAGACAGTCCGACTCTCCTACCGTGCAAATGACGGTATCACTTATATCCTCAACCTTATCGACACACCAGGCCATGTTGATTTCAGCTACGAGGTGTCGCGCTCTCTGGCTGCCTGTGAAGGCGCACTATTGGTGGTAGATG
>JAQUHM010000294.1 GCA_028683595.1 Geobacteraceae bacterium
AAGAACACCTTCTCCCCGAGCCGCGGACGTTTCGACACAGGAAATCTGAAGATCCTTGAGCCTGGCCTCTTGTGCACTGTCAACCTTGGCAACATCCGTTTTGTTGAAGACCACGATTACCGGAATTTTTCTTTCCCGTAATTCTGTAAGGATTGCCTCCTCGAAGTCCCCCCAATCACCCGCAACAGTTACAATAATTCCAACGTCGGTACGGTCTAAAACCTGTTTCGTTTTTTGTACCCGCATTTCCCCCAGAGCACCCACATCATCGATACCCGCAGTATCGATAAAAAGCACTGCACCTATGGGAAGCAATTCCATGGGCTTTTCCACCGGATCCGTTGTTGTTCCGGCAATGTCTGAAACAATCGAAACAGTCTGCCGGGTCAAGGCGTTCAAGAGGGATGATTTCCCCACATTCCGTCGGCCAAACAGCCCAATATGCAATCTGAAACCCTTGGGTGTATTCCTCATGGTTGATTATTCTCCTTCCTGAGCGGAGAGCCAAGTCTCGTTACATTCTCCGCCGATACCAATTCATCAAAATCCTCCGCGCTGAGCAGTCCACGGTCAAGCACTATGGCACGTACCCCTCTGCCGGAAGCCGTTGCTTCCGCTGCGATCTCCTGCGCTGCCTGATACCCGATCATATCGATGAGCGCGGTAAGGGTTGCTGTCGCGCCATCGACATTTCTGCGACACCTGACTTCGTCGGCCTCCATACCGGCAACACAAAACCTGCGAAGCACCGAACAGGCATTGGTTAGCAGGTCAAGACTCCCCAAGAGAGAGTCTGCAATGAGCGGAAGGAATGCATTCAACTCCAGGTTCCCTAAAGAAACGGCAAATGTTATGGATTGATCATGGGCCATGACAGTCATGGCAGCCTGGGATACAGCTTCAGGGATGACAGGATTGACCTTACCCGGCATGATGGATGAACCTGCCTGACGAGGCGGGAGCCGAATCTCCCCGATGCCGGCATCGGGCCCCGAAGAAAGGAAACGTAAATCGCCTGATACCTTCAACAGGTTACTGGCACATGCTTTGAGAATGCCGCTCACCTCAACAAACACATCATTGTTCTGCGTTGCCTCGATAAGGTTATCTGCCCGGGCCAGACCCAGGCCGGTGATACTCCGGAGATTCTCGGTGACCTGGAAGATAAATTGCCGAGGCGCAGCAAGACCGGTACCCACCGCTGTCCCACCCAGGTTGAGCACTCGAAGTCGCTCTTCACACTTGTAGATTCGCCAACGATCCCTGCCAAAGGCCTCTGCATAGGCCGACATCTCACGACCCAAGGTAATCAGAACCGCATCCTGCAACTGGGTTCGGCCAACCTTGACAACATGGGCAAAGGCCTTTTCCTTGTTCTGGAATTCTTCCAGAAGAGCCACAACTTCCCGCTCCAGAGCGCGAAGACTATTGATCGCAGCAACCTTGAGAGCGGTGGGATAGGTATCGTTCGTTGACTGATGAAGATTGAGGTCTTCCAGAGGGCTTACACAGTTGTAATCGCCCAGACTTTTCCCAAGGAACTGAAGGGCGCGATTTGCCAGGACCTCATTGACATTCATGTTAGTCGAGGTCCCCGCTCCTCCTTGAAGTGCATCAACAACGATGTGGGCATCCAACTGCCCTTCCATCATCTCCGTACAGGCCTTCTCTATTGCCGCAGCCTTGTCGTTATCCCACCAGCCTAACGCATGATTCGTTCTGGCACAGGCAAGTTTCACCGAGCCAAAGGCATGTATCAGTGCAGAATTCACGGGTCGCTGGGAAAGGGGAAAGTTCTCTATCCCCCGAACGGTGTGGATCCCATACAGGGCATCCGCGGGTACATCACGCTCACCGAGGAGATCTTTTTCAGTGCGATAATTTGTCATGGTCTCGTAGTGTTCATCGGGAATCAATTCCCCGGAAATCCGGGGGACATTTTGGAAATTACCTTAGAAATAGATATCGTGATCTCCACTCTCTTTGATAGATTTTAGGCGCTTCACCACCATATCCTTCGTATCCCCATCCGCAAGCCTTGAAAGCTCGTCGGCTATGAGCCTCTCTCCCACCTCGCGCGTTTCCGGTGACGCATAGTCAACCAGATATTCCTCGAGGGTAAGAAGAGCGTTGGGAGTACAGTACTCCTTGATAAAGCCGGGAACACTGAATTCCATAAAGTGCTCACCCGTTCTACCGAGACGATAGCAGGAAGTACAGAAGCTTGGCACGTAGCCATCAGCCATCAGCTCCTGCATAACCTCGTCCAGGGAACGGACATCACCAAGGGAAAATTGTTCACGTTCCATAACCTGGGCATCCCCCACCTCGGTATATCCGCCCAACTCTATCCGGCTACCTGCATCGATCTGTGAAACACCGAAAGACATGCATTCCCGTCGCAGTTCGGCGTTTTCACGGGCAGTCAGGATTAAACCGGTATACGGGACAGCAAGCCGAAGAACAGCAATAAGCTTTTTGAACTCAGCGTCATTCACCAGATATTTTTCGTCGATATCAACGCCGGACGCCGGTCTGAGGCGCGGGAAACTGATGGTATGAGGCCCGACATTGTAACGATCCTGGAGATAGAGAGCATGGGTAACAAGGCTCATGACCTCGAACTTCCAGTCGTACAGACCGAAGAGCACGCCAAGGCCCACATCGTCGCAACCGGCTTCGAATGCCCTGCTCAGGCCATCAAGACGGTACAGATAGTCACCTTTCCGGGTATTGGCCGGATGGATTTTGGCATAGGTATCATGATGATAGGTCTCATGGAAAATCTGGTACGTTCCAATTCCGGATGCCTTGACGGTTGCATATCCCTCATGGTCAAGGGGCGCAGCATTGATATTGACCCGACGGATCTCACCATGTCCCACTTTGGTTTCGTACACAGCCTGGACACTTTTAGCTATAAATTCAGCATCATACGCTTGGTGTTCACCGAAAACCAGTATAAGCCTCTTATGACCCTTGTTTTCCAGTGCTTCCACCTGCTGGCGGATTTCCGTATCACTCAGCGTACGTCGGATAGCAAGGGTATTACTCCGCTTAAATGCACAATAGGAGCAATCGTTGACACATTTGTTCCCTATATAGAGAGGTGCGAAGAGAACTATGCGATTACCATAGACGTTCTTCTTCAACTGGCGTGCTGTATCGAAGATTTCTTCATTCAGTTCAGGAGTATCGGCTCGAAGCAGAACAGCAGTTTCCTCAACACTAAGGGCTTCCTTTGCAAGACTCTTGGCGATTATCTCTCGAACACGCGACGTATCAGGGCGTTTTCCGGTAAGCAACCCATTGATAAAATCTTCATTGATAAAATCAACTGCGCGCTCACTCAATTTCAAAGATGGCATTCCACTCATGTGTATACTCCTCTCGTATTCTAAACGGCTCTCGTCTTCTTATTGGCTGAATCTCCGCGGCCGACTCCAACTACCCTGCCCATAGCACTGATGCTATTTTTTATGCGACTATTACTCTCATCAGCATTCTCATCGCAACTGGCTTTTGCAGGGTAAATTTCATATAACTCCCGGTATTTTTTTGGGGTAAGGTTCGGCATGACGATGTTTGCCCCGCGGGACAGACCGTGCACCCGTCCCTCAACACGATTAATAGTGGCGAGTGCAGTGGTGCTTGGAATGTTGATGAGCGGGCAGAGGATTCTGGTCAAGGCAACTACTTTACAGGTCATGAGTTCCGTACCCGGCACCTGTTCCCCGGATGGGCAAAGATGCTCCTCAGAAGACATCCCAAGCGGGGTCCCCGGATGAGGGATATACGGACCAATACCGATCATGTCAATATCGTATTCTTTAAAAAGCAGAATATCGTTTACCAGGTCATCAAAGGATTGACCGGGGATTCCCACCATGATTCCGCTCCCGACCTCATAGCCAATTTCCCTAAGACCGCGAAGAATTTGAAACCTGTCGGAAAATCGTCCGGGAAGGGGTGGATGAATTCGATCATACAGCTCTCTGTTTGAAGTTTCAAAGCGGAGAAGGTAACGGTCTGCCCCTGCCTGACGCCAGGCAACGAGCTCAGCTTCTGCCCTCTCACCAAGGCTCAATGTAATCGCAAGATTTGTTTCGAGCTTAATCCGGGTTATTATGTCACTCAACCATTCACAGGTAATACCGTAATCTTCGCCTGCCTGAAGAACAACGGTGCCGTACCCAAAATTTACCGACATCTGTACGCTATCCATGATTTCATCTGCAGTCATCCGATAGCGACAAACTTCCTGATTCCCGACTCGAATCCCGCAGTAACCGCAATCACGTGCACAGAAATTGGACACCTCTATCAAACCCCGCAGATGAACCTCTTCACCTACATTGTCCCGGCGAACCTCATCAGCCAGTCGCCACAACTTTTCGAGATTTTCCTGATCATCCGATTTCAACCATTCGAGTATCTCGTTCTTTTCCATTCTTTCTCCGGTTTGTACCAGGCATTTCGCTTCAGCTACATTGACTATTGATGTTTGATCTTTTGCGTATAGTAGAATCTCATAGGATAATCAAGAATTCTTTGACCTGAGTCAAATTTTAGACTTTTGCTATAGTTAAAGAATATTTTTCAATACGCCTCCACCGGCCTCAATATGATAATAAAATGGAAGATCATAGATACAGTTCGCATCAAATCAGACTCTCTTCAACGAAGTTAAGGACAATGGAAGAATAGTTAATTTCTTATTGATTACATTACTTGCAATGCTTAACCTCAACATATCAAGCTATTAATAATTCTAATACATCAAGACACTGTCGAAGTTAAGAGTGTATTGATACGATAGTAAGCCATATTCTACAGTTTCTGCAATACAATCACATCAGGGCATAAAACACATCGGTCTTTGAGAAGATTACCTGAACTATATTTCAGCCTCAGGACAGGCAAAAAGAACCGGCAATGACTACACAAATAACTCATCAATCGGGTAGGAGGCGGGGTTACCCCCGCCGTCCTCCCACACCACCGTGCGTACGGTTCCGTACACGGCGGTTCATGAAGTGTGTTGAAGTCGGTGGTACTGGCCCATAAGCGACACCAGCCCCAG
>JAQUHM010000295.1 GCA_028683595.1 Geobacteraceae bacterium
ACAACGGCATCACCGCAATTTCAACACACTGACATCACGGCGATTGCTTCAGGCGGCTATCAGGCAGCTGCGTTGAGGAGTGACGGCACCGTTGTAGCGTTTGGTTCGGATAATGCCTATGACCAGTTAGCTGTACCGACAGGCTTGACAGGGGTCACGTCTCTGGCGGCTGGGCCGGATTTTACCCTTGCCTTAAAGAGCGACGGCACTGTCGTGGGATGGGGCACCAATTACAGCGACCAGATTAACATACCCGCCGACCTGAGCGGCGTTGTGGCTATTTCAGCTGGCTCCGGTTATGCTCTGGCATTAAAAAACGATGGATCTATCGTTGGGTGGGGCAGCAATTCCAGCGGCATGTTAACACCGCAGACGGGTATGGATGTGGGCAATGCCTGGGCCACGACCGCCGGAATACAAAACTCCATGGATCAGGTTGACTCTGCTGTCAGCACAATGCGTTCCACCTCCAAGTCCCTCTCCAGCAACAGCAACGTTCTGACAACCCGGCTCGATTTCACAGACAGCATGATGAATATTCTGCAGACAGGTGCCGATAACCTGACCCTGGCAGACATGAATGATGAAGGCGCCAGCATGTTGATGCTGCAGACCCGCCAGCAGATAGCCGTCAGCAGCCTCAGCATGGCATCGCAGGCATCACAGTCGGTGATGCGTCTTTTCGGATAAACAGGCTCAGTTAAGAGCGGACAGCTAAGTATAGCTGCCGAATCCGGTCAAGATTCCGGCGAAAAAGTTTGAGACATTTCAACGGCAACAGTTTCGATTCTCGGTCAAAGGGCGCGCGGCATAAATCCCGAGCAGGTGCGAACTCCAGTCCCCTTCCGGTCCGGATAGTTTGTACTTATGCGCACTCTACCCTGCCCAACTTTTTTGTTTCCGCCTTGGCAATCCCTTCTGCTTCGGCCATGAAGACAACTCTTCTCGGCATTTCCGAAAATCTGCCCCCCCCTTTTCTCTTATCTCCGGACGGAACTATTTTCATCTTCGCCTGAAGTGTAAATACCCCGGCAACCGCCCCCGTACCGAAACTCAAAAAAGAGCCCCTGTCAATAGACCATCTCTCCAGCGCATGATTTTCTCCAATTCAAGGAAAATAGCTGGCCCAGGCCGTTTTCACAAGCGATAAAAACCGAAACCCATGGTATCAAAAAACGGTTATTTTCCCCGGCGTCAGGCAACACGCTGGAAGGCCTAGGGAATCATGTTATACTTGTGTAATCCAACCCTGTCACACTATGGTCATAGTATTCCGTGGAACGATTGTGGGCACATTTTCGCTGAGAAAGGAAAACAGCGCCAGAAACAACTCTTCAATCGATTTTCACCAGTATGCATAAGGAGAAGCAAACTATGAAGAAACTCCTTGGCTTCATAACGGCAGTCCTCCTGCTCGCACCTTTCCCTGTCAATGCTTTGGACACACCGGTGGCAAGCATTAAAACAGTTCACGGCACGAACACCATTATCCGGGCCACGTTACCCGTAGAGGCAAACAAAGGCAGCAAGGTCTTCCAGGGCGACATACTGAAAACCGGCTCCGACGGCAGCCTGGCCATTGTTTTCCGGGACGACACTCTTCTTTCCCTCGGACCGAACAGCGAGATCGCAATCACAGAGTTTCTTTTTTCACCAGCCGAAGGAAAGCTGTCATTTCTCACAAGAATAGTCCGTGGAACCGCAGCCTGCGTGACGGGAATCATCGGAAAGCTTTCTCCGCAATCCGTCCGTTTCGAAACCCCAGTCGCAAATATCGGCATCCGGGGAACAAAGTTTGCGGTAATGGTCGAAAATCCAGATGACTAACGACTGGTCAAACAACACCCTGTAGCAAAGCACCGATCTTTCATATTGATAACCAGCGAGGTAGTTCATGAAAAAAGACGGATTGATTCTTCTGGGCCTGGCAACTCTCCTCTGCCTGGCAGCCTGTAGCAGAGACAGATGTGTTGTTGTCCTGCTACCCAAACCTGACGGAACGGCAGGCAGTCTTATCGTCTCCAACCGGGAGGGAAGCCAGTTACTGCAGAAACCGAATCTGGCGACCGGCATACAATCCTCGGAGAGCGCGCCCAAAGCTCCTGAATATATGGATACCCAGAAAATTCAAAAACTTTTTGGCGAAGCACTCAAGGGACTTCCCCCGCCCCCGATCCATTTCATTCTGTATTTCAAAACTGACACCACCGAACTAACAGACGAATCAAGAAAAATTCTAACCGGAATTCTCCCGGCAATCGCAGACCACGAATCAACAGATGTGAGTGTCATCGGCCATACCGACCGGGTCGGAACCCGGGATTACAATTTCCACCTTGCCCTGGATCGTGCCCTTCTGGTGCAGAAAATCCTTCTTGCCCTCGGGATTAACCCCAAATTCATCGAGGTGACATCCCATGGCGAGGACAACCCACTTATCCCGACGGCGGATGAAGTCCCGGAACCGAGAAACAGGAGGGTTGAGGTCGTGGTTCGATGAATCCCTGCCTGGACAAACAATACCGGCCGCATGGCAGCACTGCGACAAGGACTGACACATGACCTTTTTGGCAATTCGGAAAGCCCTCCTGGCGAAACCCAAAAAGATGCGCGGCGGAATATTCTTTGCCGGCATCGGGTTTACCATCCTCCTTGCAGCACTGTCACTTTACAGGCCGGATTTCTTTCATTTTATCGACTACAAGGTCTATGACACGTACCTGCGCTCGAACAATTCACCCACCCCACCTTCGATAGAGGCAAACCCCATCATTGTCGACATTGACGAAAAAAGCCTCGCCCGTTTCGGCCAATGGCCGTGGCCACGTTACCGCATCGGAGCTCTTCTTGATAAGATCCGAATGCTTGGTGCCTCAAGCATCAGCCTCGACATGGTATTCCCCGAAGCTGACCGCACCTCTCTGAGTGTGGTCAGCGAAGATATCCGCAGGGAATTCGGCATCAGGGTTGACCTCAAAGACATCCCTGCAAGGATGCAGGACAATGACAAAGTCCTGGCAGACACCATTTCCCAAGGCCCCTTTGTCCTTGGATACAGCTTTCTCTTCACAAATGGTGGAAACCCTTCTGCAGGATGCCCTCTTCACCCGCTTACCGTAGCAATCATGGATCAGAACGGAACGCCCGGGCTCCCTTCAGGACTTTACCACGCTGAAGGCGCCACATGCAGTCTCTCTTCGCTTGTACACGCAGCCTCTGGTTCAGGTTTTTTCAATATGACCCCTGATGATGACGGCGTCGTGCGACGCGTTCCACTTATTATTGAATATCGAGGGAAACTCTTCCCCAGCCTTCCACTTGCAACTCTCATGCAAGCACAAAAGATCAAGCAGGCAGTTTTGAAAACCTCCTCGGGCCACCTGGAAAGCATCGTCCTTTCCGATATCAGCATCCCGGTGGATTCAAAGGCAAATCTTCTTGTCCGTTTCCACGACTCGCATTCACCTTTCACCCATCTCTCTGCCATGGACATTCTGCAGGACTCAGTCGCGCGAAAAAGTATCGAAGGACGAATCGTGTTCCTTGGTGCATCCGCCGTTGGCCTCGAAGACTACCGGACCACCCCTCTGTCAGCGGCAACCCCGGGAGCGGAGATACATGCAACGATAGTCGACAATATGCTGAAAAATGAGTTTTTCCGTCGCCCCTACTGGACCCCCGGCCTCGAACTGCTTCTGGTCCTTATCTGCGGCATCCTTTCCGCATTGATTATGAGCTGGACTCGCTCGGTCCTGGGTTTGACCGTGATTGCCTGCAGCTGTGCAGGTCTGTGGATTGCCTCAGGCTGGGCTCTCAGGACAAAAGGGATTTTCATCTCTCCCCTTATGCCCCTCGTAACATTCGGCGGCAACTTCACCCTGCTCACCTTTATCAAATACTGGCACGAAGAGCAGACGGTAAAATCCCGCAACAAAGACCTCGTAGCGATGCAGAACTTCACCATCCAATGCCTGGCAGCCCTGACGGAAACACGCGACAGTGAAACGGGGAGACATATCGAACGCTGTCAGCACTATGTCAAACTTCTGTCGGACCAAATGGCCAAGGATCCGAATTTTTCGGAAATCCTCGATGAGGAAACTATTGATCTCCTCTTCCGCTCCGCAACACTCCACGATATCGGTAAAGTTGGCGTTCCGGACAGCATCCTGCTGAAACCCGCATCCCTGACCGAAGACGAATATCGGGAGATGAAAAAGCATACGCTGTATGGACGTGAGGCCATACAGCGCGCGGAACACCTCTACGGGAAAGACGTCAAGGACTCATTTCTCCAATTCGGCAAAATCATTGCTTACTCCCATCACGAAAAATGGAACGGCAGCGGCTATCCGGAGGGCCTCTCCGGGGAAGGCATCCCCCTTTTCGGCAGGATTATGGCTGTTGCCGATGTATATGATGCAATTATCTGCAAGCGTCGCTATAAGCCGTCTTTCAGCCATGAGGAAGCGGTGGAAATCATCGTTCGGAACAAGGGAACCCATTTTGATCCTGCAGCGGTGGAGGCATTTCAAAAGGTTCAGGAAGAGTTCCATAAAGTTGCGCAACAGCTTCCCGACGAGTAAACAGGAAGCCCACCTTATTCAGGCATATCAGCGCCCAAACGAATCATCGCCGGCAAATACAAGGCCGCTCCTCCAGCAAATCGCATTTTTCCTTCGCTTCCCAACGAAATAGTGCTATTTTTATAGGCTCAATTTTTCCCTCATCCACACCGGGGTCAGACCATGGAAAGCAAAGAACTGCGATTGATTCTCCAGAATCTCCAAAAAGGAGAAACCACTGTTGACGATGTAATAGAGCGCCTCCGCCACCTGCCTTATGAGGACATCGGCTGCGCGACCATCGACCATCATCGTGCCCTCCGCCAGGGGTTTCCCGAGGTTGTCTTCGGAGAGAGCAAAAGTGTCTCCCAGATCCGGCAGATCATCGCAGCCCTTGTTGCCAAGGGAAGCAACGTCCTGGCAACCCGGCTCAGTGTTGACAAGGCACGACAGATTACCGAGGACTTCCCGCTGGCCCGCTACCATGA
>JAQUHM010000296.1 GCA_028683595.1 Geobacteraceae bacterium
AAACCGTAACCCCTTGTTTTTAATGGCGCGCTTGGAGAGATTCGAACTCCCGACCTACGGATTCGTAGTCCGTTGCTCTATCCAGCTGAGCTACAAGCGCAATCTGTTACTTTCCGGCCGGTATGTAACCTACAAGCGTAATGTCGTATTTGGGATGCTGAAAGGCATGAGGACTCTTGAGGATTCCAAAGAGCCAGTTTTTATAGACTTCCTTTTCCTTCTCCGTAATCAACACTTGCGCCGCAGGGTTTTTCAGTTCATCTGACTTGGAAGTTCTAATATTTCCGTCCATGGTGAAATCGGGAAGGAAGTTTTCAACTATAATAACCAGGTCCGTATTAGGAATGGGAAAGGTTTTGCCGATTTCCACATCGTATTCGGTGCTTTTTCCTGACGATTTGTCGGCCACAGCGATCTTGACCGCTTTCCACTTTCCTTTTTCAGAATCGGGAATAACAACAATCGGCGTACCCTTTTGCTCCATCATTCCATGGGGGGGCATTCTCTCAACAGGTGACCTCTCTTCTTTTTTCTTGCAACCGGTAACAGCAACTGTGGCCACAACAAGTATGACTAAAACTTTGAGAAAATGCCTCATTCATTCCTCCACTGAAGGCCGGTTGTAACCGGACAGGGTTGTTATGGCGGAGAGAGAGGGATTCGAACCCTCGATACCGGTTTCCCAGTATACTCGCTTAGCAGGCGAGCGCCTTCGGCCGACTCGGCCATCTCTCCTGAAATTTTAGTCCAATGTCAAAGCTGCAAAGTTTTCAGTCAATGTGGGATCAGAAACCTTGATTTTGGACCTTTGAACCATATACAAAATGGCGGAGGGAGTAGGATTTGAACCCACGGAACTTTCGTTCAACGGTTTTCAAGACCGCCGCCTTAAGCCACTCGGCCATCCCTCCGAAAGTTTAGCAGATCTTTTCCTTTCCAGCCATGTAAGGCCGGAGCACTTCGGGAATCAGCACTGTTCCGTCTGCCTGCTGAAAATTTTCCAGGATGGCTACGACAGTTCTGCCGACTGCGAGCCCTGAACCATTAAGCGTGTGCAGAAACTCGGGTTTGCTTTTTTCGTTTTCCCTGAAGCGGATGGCTGCCCTGCGGGCCTGAAAATCTTCAAAATTACTACAGGAAGAAATTTCCCGGTAGGTATTCTGGGAAGGCAGCCATACTTCGATATCAAAAGTCTTTGCAGCGGAAAAGCCCAGATCTGCGGTACAGAGCTCAATAACACGGTACGGCAGGTTCAGCAGCTGGAGTACTTTTTCCGCATCATTCAGCAGGAGTTCAAGCTCCTGGTAGGAATTTTCGGGACGGGTAAACTTAACCAGTTCTACTTTGTTGAACTGGTGTTGTCTGATGTATCCTCGAGTGTCCTTGCCATATGAGCCCGCTTCTTTTCTGAAGCAGGGTGTATATGCTGTGTAGAAGAGCGGCAGGTCGGAAGCTTTCAAGATCTCGCCGCGATGGATGTTGGTTACCGGCACTTCAGCAGTTGGGATCAGAAAATAATCAAGGCCGTTCAGGCCGAAAAGGTCTTCCTCGAATTTGGGCAACTGACCGGTTGCGGTCATGCTTTCCCTGTTTACCATAAAGGGTGGAAGCATTTCAAGATAATTGTGCTTGCCGGTATGAAGATCAAGCATGAAATTGATGAGGGCACGTTCCAGTTGCGCTCCTGCACCTTTGCACAGGGTGAATCGGGCGCCGGTAAGCTTTGCGCCTCGTTCGAAATCGAGGATGTCCAGGTTTTCCCCGATTTCCCAGTGTGGCTTGGGCTCGAAGGAGAACTGGAGGATTTTTCCCCATTTTCTGATTTCCACGTTGTCGGCTTCGGACGTGCCGACCGGAGTGGTTGCGTGGGGGAGGTTAGGGGTTGTCAGCAGGATTTGCAGCAACTCTTCCTCGGTATCCCGAAGTGCATCGTCCAGCACCTTGATGCGCTGGGATACCTCCCTCATTTCCGCCATCTGGTCCTGTGCCTGGCTTTTATCCTTGATCCTGCTGATTTCACCTGAAACTTTGTTCCGAAGTGCTTTCAATCCTTCACTTTCCTGAAGGATCTCGCGTCGACGGGTGTCACAAAGTTTGAAACCGGAAAGGTTGACGGCTTCACCACGTGTTGAAAGTCGGGCTTCAGCTGATTCCAGATTTTCTCTAAGATATTTGACGTCGAGCATGGAAAAGGCCTTTACTTTTGCTTAAACAAAGCTATATTTTCTAGCACTTGAATCGAGAATAGTCAATCTCTTTTTCTGCACTGTTCTCCTAACTACACATTGGGGTACTGGTAATGTCTTTTTGCGTCACCATTTTTACCAGCATTGTCTTGCTCTTTTGCTCATCCCTGCCTGCGGAAGCAGGCCGGGTGGTCCTTACCGTTGTCGGTGACATAATGCTTGCCGGCAGTGCTTTATCGACGTTATCCCGTGAAGGCTATGCATACCCTTTTGCGGCGACTGCTCCCATTCTTGTCGATTCCGATATAGTGATCGGAAACCTTGAGACCCCCATTGCTCGAGAGGGGATGGAGTTCACGGAAAAGAAATTTCGCTACAAAGCTGATCCTAAAGCGGCTTCGGCGATCCGCAAGGCAGGTTTTTCCGTGCTTACGCTGGCAAATAACCATATTATGGACTTTGGTGCTCGAGGTTTGGCTGAAACCCTTCAAAATTTACAAAAGGAAAAAATTCTCTATACCGGTGCGGGCAGGAATCTTGCTGAGGCGCGAATACCGTCACTGGTTGAAAGAAATGGACAGAAAATAGCCGTTCTGGCCTACTCTCTCACCAATCCGGTGGAATTTTACGCAAGACTAAATCAGCCCGGCGCGGCTCCCGGTTACCCACAATATTTTCTGCAAGACATCAAGAAGGCGAGGAACTCTGCAGATTATGTGGTGGTTTCCTTTCACTGGGGGGCCGAAGGTGCATCTTTTCCAAAATCCTACCAGGTGGAAGTTGCCCACATGGCCATTGATGCCGGAGCTGATGTGGTGGTCGGTCATCATCCCCACGTTCTGCAGGGAATAGAACGTTACAAAGGGCGGCTTATTCTCTATAGTCTTGGCAACTTTGCTTTTGGAAGCATGAGCAGGAACGCCGATACCAGTATGATAGCCAAAATAGTCCTTGACCGCGGAGTTCGGGAGGTCGAGCTTTTCCCTTTGAACGTTATGAATGCGGATGTGCGATATCAACCCCTCCTGCTGAAGGGGGCCCGGGGGAAACGGGTAATCTCCCGTTTGCAGGAACTTTCTCGTCAGTGGGGTACGGAGATTATTGCTAAAGGAGTGCGGTTTTTTGTCCTGGAGGAGGCCCGTCAAAAAGCTGCTGCCTTGCGGTAAATTTTGTTCCGGGAGGGGCGATCGAGGTGATTTATGCATCGTTTGTTCGTTGCCATTGACCTGCCTGAAAAAATAAAATTGGCTATACACTCCCTTCGATGCCCAATTTCAGGAGCGAAATGGGTAGCTGAGGAGCAGCTTCATTTGACGCTTCGCTTTATCGGTGATGCGGACGACGACCTGTTAAACAGAATTGCTACTCGTTTGTCTTGCATCACGGCAGCGCCGTTTTCCCTGGCCATGATGGGGGTGGGGTGCTTCCCTCCGAAGAGGGATCCCAAAGTCCTCTGGGTGGGGGTAGCCAAAAATGAAGCACTGCTCAAGGTGCAGTATGCCGTTGAAAAAGCTCTTCTCACGTGTGGCCTGGAGCCGGAAATCCGATCTTTTTCCCCGCACATCACTATAGCTCGTCTGAAGCAGACATCGGCTGTCCTTCTTGCTCCTTTTCTCCAGAAGAATAATTGTTTTTCCACGCCCTTTTTCCCGGTCACTGAGTTTATCCTCTATTCCAGCACCCTGGCCCTACAGGGAGCCATTCACCGTCAAGAGGCACTCTTCCCCCTGATAGGATAAAAAGTTCCGGAGGTATGTTTCAGTAGAGACGTTGTTTCGTGGCGGCGCGTGAGAGGGACTAATTAACCGCTTGATTTTTTTCTTCCGTTGTTTATAGTCAATAAGAAATGTTTGATATCATTCGAAATCAGACCAGAAATGAATATGCGAAGGAGATTTTCTATGGCCAGTGAGAAGGTAATTGTTCTTGATGACAACAATTTTGAGGCTGAAGTGATTCAATCTTCTGTTCCCGTTCTTGTAGACTTCTGGGCATCATGGTGTGCCCCCTGCAAGGCGATTGCACCCCTTGTTGATGCTCTTGCGAGCGAGTATGAGGGTAAGGTGAAAGTCGGCAAGGTAAATGTGGATGAGAGCCCGGCTACTCCCGCAAAATATGGAATTCGCGGAATTCCGACACTGATCCTGTTCAAGGATGGCAAGATGGTTGATCAGGTGGTTGGGGCGGTGCCGAAATCTCAATTAGAGGCGCTGATAAAGAAAGCCCTCTAACGGTCTGAAGAGGTTTTTGCTGCCGGGTCTTTCTTGTTCTTGGAGAACGGAAATTTCTGCTATCAGTTTGGTGAGCGGCAGGTGGAGCAGATGCGGAAGAAGGGGCTTTGTTGAGCCTTGAGGAAAGGTTATATGAATTTTTCTCGCATGAAAAAGATTTTCTGTCTGGTGCTTTTCGTGGCAGCTTTGGCGCTTCCCTCTTTATCTCAGGCCGCTCCGAAAAAGGGGAGCCCGGCTCCGGCAATTAAAGTTGTTACCACTTCAGGGCAGAATGTTACCTTGGCTAATTACCGGGGGTATGTCCTGGTTATGGAGTTCTTCGCCACATGGTGCGAAGGCTGCCGTGAATCAATTCCTCACTTGATCAGCCTCAACAAGAAGTACGGTAAGCAGGGTCTGCAGATTCTCGGTTTAAATCCGGGCGTGGGTGGGGATGACCTTCAGCAGGTCCGACAATTTATCCGGGAGGAGCATATCAACTATCCCGTTGCATTTGCGGATGACGATATGCTGATCAACTATGCAGTTCAGCCGATTCCGGCGATTTTCATTATCGACAAGAAGGGTGTGCTGGTTGAGAAGTATGTGGGATTTAATCCCGATATCC
>JAQUHM010000297.1 GCA_028683595.1 Geobacteraceae bacterium
ACCGGTAGGTACCGGCCTGTACCTGCTCATCAGCATTTTCAAACCTTGCATAGAGAGAGAATAAAGTAGCATTTCCAATAATGCGGGATTTTTCAAGCTCTTTAGAGATTTTCTTCATGGTATAACCGGAAGAAAAGTCAAAGACCTTTACGATGTGGCCGTTTCCGTAGGGAGTGGCAAGAAAATGCAGATAGCAACTGAAGGAAAGCACCAGGAAAATGAGTACTGCGAGAAGCATTGCTACCCACGGTTTTACTTTTGCCGTATACTTTGATAACCGGAAAGCAATGCTTAAAAAAAGATCCTTGAATTCTTGTGTCATGAGGATGTATTTGTAGGGTATCTTGACATTCATGTCAAGCTGGAACACCGTTGCTTGACAAGGTTTCTCTTTGTTGTTACAAAAACTTCTAAAGAAAAAAATTGCTGCCATGATCAGGACGATCAGAGGAGATTTTCGTGGAACTGAATACACTGGATGACATTCTGGAATTTGCGCTGGAGAGGGAAGACGCTTCCTATCGGCTGTACCTCAACGCTGCGAAAATATCAGCCAACACTTCGGCACGGAAAATATTTGAAGAATTGGCGGAGCAGGAGAAGGGCCACAAAAGGTTGCTCCTTACCCTGGATAAGGAAAAAATTACCAATTATACTTTTCGTAAAGTCCCCGACCTCGGTATCAGTGAATATCTGGTAGACATTACCTACAATGATTCGATGACATACCAGGAAATTTTGATCTACGCCATGAAAAATGAGGAGAAGGCAACACGTTTCTACCTTGAGGCAGAAAAGATGACGGATGACCCTGAGTTGAAGAGGCTTTTACAGATGCTGGCCAACGAGGAGCAGAAGCATAAGTTTCGGTTGGAGTCCCTCTATGAGGAAAAGGTACTGACGGAAATGTAAATCTGTTCCAAACAAATTAAAAAATGGGCCTAGGAAAGGCCCTTTTTTATGCCTTGAATTTGTTTTCTGTGCCGCTTTTGAGTCGCTTGATGTTTTCGAGATGCTTCAGTATCACTGTTACTGATATCACAATGGCCATGGCAACGAGAATAGGATTTCGATAGATGAGTGTGACCAACAAAGGCATGACAGCTGCTGCCGTCATCGAGGCAAGCGAGACATATCTCCACGAAACCAGAACAGTGATGAAGACGCACAATGCTCCCAACACCGCAAGGGGGGACGTGGCGAGAAAAACTCCCAGTGCAGTGGCAACACCTTTCCCTCCTTTGAAGCGGAGGAACACGGGGAAGATATGCCCGAGGAATGCCGCTATACCGATCAGTGCGATCCATTCGCCGGGGAGATGGAGGGATTTTGCTGCCAGAACCGGGAGCAGACCTTTGAGACAGTCTCCAACCAGAGTCAGAATTCCGACTTTCCGTCCCAGAGTCCGGTAGACGTTGGTAGCACCGATATTGCCGCTGCCTTGAGTACGGATATCCACACCTCCGAAGGCTTTTGCCAGAAGGAGGCCGGTGGGGATCGACCCGATACAATAGGAACAGAAAAGTAAAATACTGTTGGATAGCATCATTATCGCTCCGAATAGAATTGTTGCATTTTTGGATTAGCGAAAAGGCATAAATGTGAGGGAATCAAGCAGAGTTGCCGGAATGTCCCAAATCCTGAGCCGGGATAGCGTCACTGGGTGAAAAATTTCCGCTCCTTCTTTTCGGTACAGAGAACAAGGGCAGTGGACAGAAAGAGGATATCTCTCATGATGGCAATCCAGGCTGAGGTTTTTTCTCCACCCTGACGGAAGCAGCCACAGTCGATGTCAAGCCCACGCATGATGGTGGACGCGAGAAGAACAATGAAAAGAATATTCATCGCCGCAGTGATTCCAGCGGCTGCCCGGACTTTATAGCCGATGATGAGAAGTATTCCGCATGTGAGTTCTACCCATGGGATCGTAGCCGCAACCAGGTAGTTTAAGAAATACGGGAGCAGTTTGTAGGCGGCTACCGAACCGGCAAAGGCTATAGGGTCCCGGATTTTCAGAAATCCTGCATAGATGAAAACAAGGCCAAGTCCAATGCGAAGGATTAGGTGGAAATAGTTTTTTGCTTTTTTCCTCATCCTCATTGGATTGCTCCTTTAATGGGGAATCCGGCGTCTTTCCACTCGGGATATCCTCCCTCGAAAATGAGAATCTGGCGGTAACCCTTTTGCAGCAATTTGTTCCCCAGGTCTTTGCTATCGTGGCAACCGTATCCGCTACAGTAGATTACCAGATTTTTTTCGTACGGCACCTTGGCAGTGAATTCCGGCAGGGCAGAGTCGAGTTCGGCAAGCGGAAGGGATGTTGCACCTTGGATATGGCCCCGGGAGAAAACAGAACTATCGCGCGCATCCAGGAAAACGGCTTCCTTTTTGTCATACAGCTCTTTAACCTGCGCAAGTCCGGCAGGGATCAGCACTGCAGCCGGGGTAGCGGAAACTGTAGGAGAGGGGGGGGCAGCTGAGGGTTTTCCAGTATAGGCAGCCCTCAGCAGACGAAAGTTCCAGGTAATTCCAATCGCGATGGCGAGAAGAATGATAAGGGTCATTTCGAAGAAGAGCTTTTTGTAAAAAACTTTCATGGTTTTTTTACTCACATAGGTGCCGGATTTTGCAACGGACGGCTAAGGTTCATTCATCACGCACTGTTTGTCATCCTTGTTGCAGTATCGAACGACGTTGACGGTTTCCGTGGTGATCAGACCTCCACCCATCATTTCATCAATCATCGGCATGGCCTTGTCCAGCTTCTCTTTGCTAGCGACAATTTCGATGATCAGGGGAAGGTCGGAAGAAAGCCGGAGAAGTTTGTCCGTGTGATAGATACTGTGGGCACCAAAGCCTGCAACCCCGCGCAGAACCGTCGCTCCAGCGAAGCCTTCTTTGATGAAAAAGTCAATCAACGCTTCATATAACGGTTTTCTGCCGAATTTATCGCTCTCACCGATAAAAATGCGCATGAGGATTTTTTCCCCGAAAAACTTGGGCATGGTTCCCTCCCTAGAGATAGCGTGCAGCGGTAATTCCCACCCAGGTGAACAGCAGGCAGGCCAGAACACTCAGTAACACGTTCGCTGATGCGGTGACAAAATTCCCCTCTTCCAATAATCGGAACGTTTCGTAGCTGAAGGTGGAGAACGTGGTGAGGCCGCCTAGAAAGCCTACAGTGATACCAATACGAAGTGTAGGGGGGATCAGGGCACTTCGGAGACCGAATTCCATGAGAAACCCGATGATGAATGCTCCGGTGATATTAACGACAAAGGTGCCGTAGGGGAAATCACGTCCCAGAAGGGCATAAACCCAGCCGGAGATGAAATAGCGGGACAAACATCCCAGTCCGCCGCAGACAGTTATTGCAAGTGCAATTTCCATTGGTCCTCACTGATAATCCGAGCGTTCCTTTTATCTCATGATGAAGAGATCTCCGGAACTGCTGGAAATGCGGTTTCTGATCAAGTTGCAAAGAAAATATCTTGCGATTCTCCCAAATTAACGTGAAAAAAGAGCAATGTCAAGGTATTGGAATCGTGTCCACAGAGAATTCCCCTGCAGGTCTAATTGTGGATGCAGTGCTTGACACTCGTTCTTTTCAACGTCAGACTTGAAAACAGCGTTCCAGACGCAGGTATGTCGGCACGAGGCCAGGAGCACTGTGCCGGTGCAGGGCACTTTTTACAAATTGAACTTCACAATCTTGGAGGGCAGATGATTCCGCATGCACAACGTCTTATTGAGAGGCTTGCTCTCGAAAAGCATCCTGAAGGGGGATATTATCGCGAAACCTACCGTTCAGAAGAATCCATGCCGGCGAAAAACCTGCCGGAGCGGTTTGCCGGTGGAGCGCGCTCTTTATCAACAGCGATATATTTTCTTCTTGTCGATCAAGACTATTCTGCTTTGCACAGGATCAAGTCCGATGAAATATGGCATTACTACGCCGGAGGAACACTGGTGGTTCATGTGCTGGATCAGTCAGGGGGGTATACTCGATACAAGCTGGGCGGGGATTGTGGTAAGGACGTTTCCTTTCAGGTTGTGGTGAAAGCGGGTTGCTGGTTTGGGGCAACACTTGAAAAGCCTGATACCTTCGCTCTGGTTGGCTGCACCGTGTCTCCAGGCTTCGATTTCAGGGACTTTGAAATGGCTGACAGGGGTGAGTTGCTCAGGATGTATCCTGCTGATGGGGAGATCATAGAAAAGCTTACGCGGTGATTGTCGGTTGATGGTCTGGAATGGTACGGTGTCAGTAAAGGGAAAAGCCCCCTGCCGTTTCGGCAGGAGGCTTTTTGTTATATAATGAAGTTTTGTTTGTTTAGAAGCGAACCCCAATACCGGTACCGATGATGAAGGGGTTGAGGTCGAGTTTGAATGTTGTGCCGGCAACGTTCATGTCAGGTCTGCAATCGTAGTACATGGCATCGATGTTCCAGTACACGCTATCAGTGATCCTTACGTCTGCTCCGACTTTTGCCGCCCAGCCAACGGATGAGTTTATTTTGAAGGGTACACTATCACCCCCTAATGTGAGTTTTTCATCAAACGGCATGACAACGTTCATGCCGAAACCGACATAGGGGCTGATCTTTGCAGTAGGGATCGGGTGGTACTTAACATAGAGTGAAGGGGGAAGCAGCCATACCGAGCCTCCATTAATTCCACCGTTGTCGAACATAATGTCATGCTTTGACAGGGCGAGAACCAGTTCAGTGGAAAAATTCTTGGTGATGAAGTATTCCAGGTCGAGTTCCGGGGTAACAGCATCATCAACAACGAGGCCAAGGCCAGAAAGTCTGCTGTCAACTTTTTCATCCGGCATGATGTATATGCCACGGATCCTGACACCATACTTTTTAAAAGACTTTTCCTGCGGTGTACAGGCCGGGTCGGCTGCAAAAGAGATGGATGCAACGGACAGAATCAGGGTAACAACAAGCAAAGTTGCGAAAGATTTTGCACTAGACATTTTTTTCACGTTCAACTCCTTTAATCA
>JAQUHM010000025.1 GCA_028683595.1 Geobacteraceae bacterium
ATGCCCACCGGTATCATCAGGAGGCCAAGGACCAGGATGCCGGGAAAAACAAAGTAGATGAGAATCCCCAGATAGGGGTTTTCAATCCCCGAGATTATTCCGATGGCCAGAAAAACTACCATGAGAGAAGCGCCTGCTATTGCCAGGAGTATCCCTGCCAGGCTGATGAGGTTGTAGCTGTGTCTCATGAGTTTTCTCCACATAGTAGCTCCCTCTGTACTACAGTAGATATCGTCGCGGAACTTGATAGTTTCCTATAATACCAGAAGTCATATATTTCACAACCGGAAACGACACCCTTCTGATTCGAGAAAACCCCTTTCGTAACAAGCAGTTGACAATTTATTACGGGTCTGATAGCTTTTGCTGTGCAGTAAACAGGACCTCCCGGAGGGGACCCTGAGCGGCCCCTATCACACAAATTGAAAGGAACACACATGGCAAAGAAACTGTTTATCCCAGGACCGGTCGAAGTGCATCCCGAGATTCTTCAGGCAATGGCGACCCCCATGATCGGTCACCGTATGAAGGAATATGCGCTTTTGCACGGCTCGGTGAAAGCAAAACTGAAAAAACTTCTCTTCACTGAAGAAAAGGTTTTTCTCTCAACCTCAAGCGCTTTTGGCGTAATGGAGGGGGCGGTACGGAACCTTGTGGCGAACCGGTGCGCCAACTTCTGCAACGGTGCATTTTCCAACAAATGGCATGATGTTACCAAGCGCTGCGGCAAGGAGGCCGATGCTTTCAAGGCGGAATGGGGCAAGCCCATTACCCCGGAAATGGTGGACGAGGCTCTGGCCACCGGTAAATACGATGCCATGACCCTGGTTCATAACGAAACCTCGACCGGCGTCATGTCTCCGCTTCCTGAAATTGCCGAAGTTCTGAAGAAATATCCGAACGTTATTTCCATCGTTGACACGGTATCATCCATGAGCGCCCTGAAAATACCGGTTGACGAGCTTGGTATTGATTGCTGCCTGTTTGGTGTCCAGAAGGCCTTCGCACTCCCTCCCGGTCTCGCTGTCTTTACGGCGTCTGCACGTGCGCTCGAGAAGGCCAAAACCATCGAGGGGAGAGGGTACTACTTCGATTTTCTCGAATTCGATGCCGCTGACGCAAAAGACAACACTCCCTCTACTCCCTGCATTTCCCAGATCTATGCCCTTGACAAGCAGCTTGATCGAATGTTCGCCGAGGGGCTGGAAAACCGCTGGGCCAGGCACCGTGAACTGGCCGGACGGGTTGCACAATGGATCGATAAAAATGGCTATGGCTTTTATCCTGAAGCACCCTACCGCTCAGTTGCGCTCACCTGTGCGGTCAATACCAAAGGTTCCGACCTGGCAACCCTGAAGAAACTGCTCGGGGAGCGTGGCTATGCCTTTGATGACGGGTATGGCAAGATCAAAGGCCAGACTTTCCGCATTGCCCATATGGGAGATACACAGATGGCCGATCTGGAGGAATTCCTCGCAGTTGTTGACGAGCTCCTTGCGGGTCTCTGATTTCCATACAAATACAAGAAACACGAAGGGCGGGGTAACCCGCCCTTCGTGTTTCTTGTATCAGGATTTTGATCGGAAGTGCATATGTTTTGTGATCTGTTATCCTGAAACTGTAAGAATAAATGCTGGAACGCACATGCAAGGCTTACCTTGACGAAAAGTTCGGTACGTGAAAGGGGGGTGTCGCAATGGCTCGAAATCTTCAAGAACATGGCATCAGAACTTCGGGAGATATCCATTGGAACCTGACAACCCCCCGGCTTTACGAGGCGATTGTCAGGAAAGGGGAAGCACTCCTTGCCCATGGGGGGGCGGTTGTCGTCGCTACTTTTCCCCATACCGGAAGGTCAGCCAACGACAAATTTATTATCGATGATCCCGGCACCCATGATGATGTTTGGTGGGGTCCGGTCAATCATCCCCTGACAACGGAGCGATTCGCAGCTCTTTTCCACCGGCTTTTGCATCACGTGAAGGACAAGGAACTATTTGTGCAGGACTGTTTTGCCGGTGCAAGTCGTCGGCATCGTCTGCCCATCCGTGTCATTACCGAGAATGCCTGGCAGGCCCTGTTTGCCCGGTCCCTTTTTATCTGCCCCACAGCCTCTGAACTGGAGAACCACCACCCCGAATTCACTCTCATTGCTGTACCCTCGTTTCATGCTTGTCCCGAGTCTGACGGCACCAATTCCGAGGTCTTTATCCTCGTGAACTTCACTGAAAAACTGATTCTCATCGGAGGAACAGGCTATGGCGGAGAGATAAAGAAAGCCATCTTCACCGTCATGAATTATATCCTGCCCAGAGAAGGTGGTACCCTCTCCATGCACTGCTCGGCAAACGTGGGGTCTGCTGGTGATGTGGCACTATTTTTCGGGCTATCGGGTACCGGAAAGACTACCTTGTCCACTGATCCGAATCGCTTTTTGATCGGAGATGACGAGCATGGCTGGGATGACGAGGGGGTTTTCAACATCGAAGGGGGATGTTATGCCAAGGTAATCAACCTTTCGAAGGAACTGGAACCGGAGATCCATGACTGTACCCATCGCTTCGGTACAGTGCTGGAGAACGTGGTCATTGATCCGGTTTCACGACGGATCGATCTTAACGATGCTTCTTTGACCGAGAATACCCGTGCGGCCTATACCCTCAGAAACATTCCAAACGCGGTCCAGGCCGGAACCGGTGCCCAGCCGAAAAATATTTTCATGCTGACCTGCGATGCTTTTGGTGTCATTCCTCCGGTTGCCCGGCTCACACCCGAACAGGCAATGTTCCATTTCCTTTCTGGATACACTGCGAAGATTGCAGGTACCGAAGACGGCATCGGCAAGGAACCACAGACCACCTTTTCCGCCTGTTTCGGAGCACCCTTTCTGCCGCTGCACCCTTCGGTGTATGCAGAGCTTCTGCGGGACAAGATTGCTCTCCACGGGGTGCGTTGCTGGTTGGTCAACACCGGCTGGAGCGGTGGAGGATTCGGAGTCGGCAGCCGAATCCGGATCGATCATACCCGGGCGATGATACATGCGGCACTGTCCGGAATGTTCGATGCCATATCCTTTGTCAGGGAACCTTTTTTCGGCCTTGATATCCCTGCGGAGTGTCCAGGGATTCCCTCCTCCATCCTCAATCCGGTCTCAGTCTGGCCGGATGTGACGGCATACGAAAATACGGCCCGCGATCTGCTGGGCAGATTCCGGGAAAACTTCAGGCAGTTTGAAGAGTAGTCGAGAGACAGGGTAAAGCCCGGTTCTGAACAACCAATTGGTATCTGCCAGTGTGACGAATTAAAACTTCGTTACATTCCTTGACAACCCGCGAGAAGCCAATAAAATTTATTATACTTTTAAAAATAAATATATTGATATTGCGATGTATTTATATTATAGAAAAGGTGTTTCGAATTTCAGGAGTGTATTGGTATATCGTTTTTGGGGATGCGAAAGATAGAGTGAGCGGTTTGTAACCCGCTGTTACCAGCAAGGAGGTTCAGTTACTATGGATAGTAAAGACAAGGAACAAGGGATTGTTGCCGAAGAACGGCAGACAGAAAAAAGGAGTATTTGGGAGGAAAAGGGGGTATCCCGCCGTGACTTCATGAAGTTCTGTACCGCGATGTCAGCAGCACTGGCGTTACCCATCACGTTTGCTCCCAAGATCGCCCAGGCACTTGACGAGGTTCAGCGTCCCACCCTTGTCTGGCTTGAGTTCCAGGATTGCGCAGGCGACACGGAAGCACTGCTTCGGGCGTCAAACCCCTCCGTAGCCGACATAATTCTGGATGTCCTTTCCATCGATTATCACGAAACCATTATGGCAGCTGCCGGTCACCAGGCGGAAGAGAACCTGATGAAGGCGGTTCGTGATAATAAGGGGAAATATATCGTGGTGGTGGAAGGCTCTATTCCGATGAAAGACGGCGGCGTCTACAGCTGTGTTGGCGGGAAATCTTCCCTCGATGTTGCCAGGGAGATTTGCGGTAACGCTTTCGCTACCATTGCGGTCGGAACGTGTGCTACCTACGGCGGTCTTCCCGCCGCAGCACCGAACCCCACCGGTGCGGTCGGTGTGAAGGAGGCGGTTCCGGGAGCGACAGTTATCAATCTTCCCGGCTGCCCCTTGAACCCTGACAATCTTACCGCGACGATAGTCCACTTTCTCACCTTCGGCAAGTTGCCTGATACCGACAGCCAGGGCAGACCACTATTTGCCTATGGCAAGAGGATCCATGACAATTGCGAGCGGCGTGCGCACTTCGATGCCGGTCAGTATGTGGAACAATGGGGTGACATTGCTCACCGTCAGGGACATTGTCTTTACAAAATGGGCTGCAAGGGCCCCGAAACCTTCCACAACTGTCCTACTCAGCGTTACAATGAGAAAACGAATTGGCCGGTTGGGGCAGGGCACGGATGCGTTGGTTGTTCGGAAGCGAATTTCTGGGATACCATGACGCCATTTTACCGGCGACTGCCGAATGTCCCTGGATTCGGTATCGAATACACGGCTAACGAGATCGGCGCCGGGCTTGCAATTGCTACTGCTGCGGCATTCGCGGGCCACGGAATCATCAGTGCCCTCAAGAAGGATAAGCCTGAAGATGGAAAGAAGGAGGACTAACATATGGCAAAAATCGTCATTGACCCCATTACCAGAATAGAAGGACACCTTCGGATCGAAGCCGAAGTGTCCGGCAACCGGGTGACTGATGCCTGGAGCAGCAGTACCATGTTCCGCGGGATCGAACAGATCCTCCAGGGCCGGGACCCTCGCGACGCCTGGGTTTTTACCCAGCGTTTCTGCGGTGTTTGCACCACGGTCCATTCCATTGCCTCCATCAGGAGCGTGGAGAACGCCCTCGGAATCAAGATTCCACCCAATGCGGAACTGATCAGAAACATCATCATGGGCGTCCAGAATGTTCAGGATCACGTGATCCATTTCTATCACCTGCATGCCCTTGACTGGGTCGATATTACCTCGGCGTTGAAGGCAGATCCGGCAAAGACCGCCGCTTTGGCAGCTTCCTTGTCCGACTGGCCGCTCAACTCCCCCACTTACTTCAAGGGAGTACAGGAAAAACTGCAGGCATTCGTCAGCAAGGGTCGTCTTGGTCCCTTTGCCAATGCGTACTGGGGACATCCGGCCTACAAGCTTCCGCCCGAAGCGAACCTGATGGCCACTGCTCATTATCTGGAGGCGCTGGAGTGGCAGAAGGACATCATCCGTATCCATGCAATCCTGGGCAGCAAGAATCCCCATCCCCAGACATTCCTGGTTGGCGGCATGGCCATTCCGATTGATCCTGACTCACAGAACGCACTCAATTCTGACAAGCTGGAGGAGATCAGCCGCTTGCTGGCAAGGGCAAAGGATTTCGTGGAGAAGGTCTATATTCCCGACCTTCTGGCCGTAGCATCCTTTTACAAGGAATGGGCAGGCATCGGCGGCGGCACCGGCAACTTCATGAGCTACGGAGAGTTCCCGTCCGACAACAGCGGCAAGCCGGAGGTCCTCTGGATGCCCCGCGGGATGATCCTCAACAAGGACCTGAGCAAAGTTCACCCTGTTGATCAGGAAAAAATCGCCGAGTACGTTGACCACGCATGGTACGACTATACCGGTGGCCCTGGCAAAGGTCTCCATCCGTGGGAAGGTGAAACCAATTACAAATACAGCGGCCCGAAACCACCCTACGAGTACCTCGACACCGACAAGAAATACTCCTGGGTCAAGGCGCCGCGTTATGACGGCATGGTAACAGAGGTAGGTCCGCTGGCTCGCTGCCTTGTTGCCTATGCTTCCGGTCACAAGGAAGTGAAAGCCGCAGTAGATATGGTCCTTGCCAAACTTCAGGTGGGCCCGGAAGCTCTCTTCTCCACCCTTGGCAGAACTGCCGCCCGTGGTATCGAAACCCTGCTGCTGGCTCGCAAGCTTCCTGACTGGCTGGCTGCCCTTACCGCAAACATCAAGGGCGGTGATTACGCGATTCACAACAACGAGAAATGGGATCCGTCCACCTGGCCTTCAGAATCAAAGGGTTATGGCTGGCACGAGGCACCCCGTGGAGCTCTCGGCCACTGGATTCGAATCAAGGACCAGAAGATCCTCAATTACCAGGCGGTTGTTCCTTCGACCTGGCTTGCTTCCCCGCGCGATGCCAAGGGGCAGCGTGGACCGTATGAAGCTGCACTTGTTGGGACACCGTTGGCAGATCCGAAGCGGCCCCTTGAAATCCTGCGAACAATTCATTCCTTTGACCCCTGTCTTGCCTGCGCGGTGCATCTCTTTGACCCGGAAGATGGCGAGTCGGTTACGGTAAAGGTACTGTAGGAGGCTGACCATGGAAAAAATCGAAATCAGGTATGTCTGGGAATGGCCAGTCAGGATAGTTCATTGGGTAAACTTCCTTTCCATAGTGGTACTTTCCGTGACCGGTATCTATATCGGTTGGGGGAAGAGCTTGGCTAACAATCCATCCCAATATATAATGGGTTGGACGCGATTCATCCATTTCGTTGTAGCATTTGCCTTTACCATCAGCGTGGTGGCACGGATTTACTGGGCCTTTGTCGGCAACAAATACGCCAACTGGCGCGTTTTTACCCCCTGGCTTTTCAAAGACGGCCGTAAAAACATGAAGGAGACCTTTCTCTTCTACACGTTTTTTAAGCCCACGCCTCCTCACTGTGTGGGTCATAACGGTATGGCCGGTAGTGCCTATCTCTGGATATTCGCACTGTATCTGGTGATGATCTCTACCGGCTTCGCCCTCTATGCCCAGTATGCCCCCGGAGGCTTCTTAAGCAGTGCCTTTAGTTGGGTATATGTCTTCGGCAGCAATCAGGGGCTCCGCCTGACCCATCATATCGTGATGTGGTTTCTGATCGCCTTTGCCATCCACCATGTTTATAGTGCCTGGCTCATGGATGTGAAGGAAAAGAATGGAGTCATTTCGAGCATTTTTGGTGGGTACAAATCTGTTCCGGAAGGGGAGGATTAAAGTCTGTCAGTTCTCGTGCTTGGAATAGGTAATCTGGTTATGACAGATGACGGGGTAGGGGTCAGGGTCGTGCAGTGTCTTGCGTCAAACTATGTCTTCCCGGCCGGGGTGACAGTGTTGGACGGAGGAACTCTCGGTCTTGACCTCCTGCCTTTTCTCGAAGATTTGACCCATCTCCTCATCATTGATGCCATGGCTACCGGTGGGCCACCGGGAACCATCGCCAGGCTGACCGGTGACGATATACCGATAGCTTTTGAAACCAAGTTGTCGCCCCATCAGATGGGCTTGAAGGATCTGCTAGCAGTATCCATCCTTCAGGGTAATGCTTCTCCCGAGACGGTTCTTCTCGGCATTCAGCCGGAAGCAATCGAGTTGGGAGTGGAGTTGTCGCCACCGGTTGAGGCCAAACTGCAAACACTGGTTGAAATATCCCTTCGAGAATTGAAAGAGTGGGGCATTGTGCCTGATAAGAGATAAACTGCTTCGGACTGTCCCTCTAAATTTTGTTACAACCGACTGGAGCCTCTAGTCGGTTGTGACACCCATCCTATGTTGTCCTTATCCTGCAATCCCTTGCATTGCCCCTCTCCTCTCTGCTATCATGCCGTATTCCTTACATTAAAGATAAAAATGGCTTCCGCGAGTCTTTGGAGATAGTTTCATTGAAAAACATATGCTTTATTGGCCAAGTATTACTACATCAGGTTTCCAGCGAGGCAAAGGCTTCGTCCAGGCAACGCAAGAACCTCAATTTCCACCAGCTTGATGAGTCATTGTGCCACCGATTGCTCAATGGAATAGAGCCCGACTCGTATATTCCTCCGCACCGCCATAGTGATCCGGAGAAGGATGAGACGATAATCCTTCTGCAAGGCAGGCTGGGGGTCGTTTTTTTTAACGAAAGAGGAAAAGTTATGCAGGCGGCTATTCTTTCTCCCGGGGATGATGCCGTGGGGGTGAATATACCCCATGGAGAGTTCCACACGTTAGTCAGCATGGAAAGCGGCACAGTTTTTTTCGAGAGTAAAGCCGGCCCGTATCGGGCCCTGGCAGATGATGAGAGGGCTCCTTGGGCGCCCGGGGAGGGAAGCGATGAGTCGGCTGCGTATCTCGCGGAACTTCGGAAAATCTTATAACTCGCTCTTTCTTTTGGCGATCAGTGTTGCAGTTACACTGCTGCTTTGCTCATCTGCACCGGCAGCTTATGATCGGCCACGCGCCGGGCAGGGTATTCTGTTTATTCGGCCTGCTTTCCCTGAACAGGCCGATGAAATAAAAAAGATTGTGCTGTATGAAGCACCCGGTATTGATCGTATCCTCGTGATCGATGTCACACGTCTTCCCACCCTGTCTCCATCCCTTTCTCCGCAGTCCGGGGAGTATGTCGTTGCGGTCACAGGGAAAAGGGGGAACTGGTTCCGGATTGCCTATGACGATGCCGGCCGGGACGGGTGGATTCAGGGGCATTGTTTCTGGGACTATGCCAACTGGCCGGATTTCCTGCCAGGACGCACTGTCGCTCTTCTGCCCGACCTGCGAGTATCTTTGACAGAGGTGCATCAGGAGCCGTTAGAAAGCTCCCTTTCATTGGGTCATGTCTCTTCCGACCTGAAAATGCGTGTCCTTGAAATCCGGGACGATTGGGCTCGGATTCGATGTGAGAATGGCCTTAAAGGCTGGCTTCGCTGGTGTGACGGCAACGGGAAGCTGCTTATTGCGGTGTTGAAGAATGGGGGAGAGTGACTTTCTTGATTACGTTAGCGAGACAAAAGTGTTGACTTGCTGTCAACCCTGTGCTATTTCAAAAACTATGAAATCAATCTACATGGCACCTTCAGCAGCACGAGCTATCAGCGCCGCGGCGCGTAACGCCGTACGTGTATCCGCCGCCATGTGATTTTTCACAAACAATCTATTTTTATAAGGGCCGTGGGTACTACCTACGGCCCTTTATATTTTTTCGGACAACGGTGTCTGCAGTTTATTACGGAATGTTCTGGGAGATAGTATGCGAAACGAACTTGTCAATCCGGGGGCTGGTGAACTTACGTACGAGATCCGCAACATTGTCAATGTAGCGGAGAAGCTTCAAAAGTACGGTGTCAAGATAAACTGGGAAAATATCGGCGACCCCATCGTCAAGGGGGAGAAGGTTCCTGCCTGGATGAAGGAACTTGTGGTTCACGAAGTCATGAACGACGAAACCTACGGGTACTGCCACACGCGCGGCGTTCTGGAAACCCGGAAATTTCTCTGCGAACTGACCAACAGGCGCGGAGGCGTCCAGATAACACCGGACGACATTATCTTCTTTAACGGTCTTGGTGACGCCATTGCCAAGGTCTACGGAACCTTGAAACCGGAAACCCGTATCCTTACCCCTTCACCAACCTATACCACCCATTCCACCGGTGAAACTGCCCATGCACACGCAGCATCAGTCTGCTACCGTCTGCAGCCTGGAAATAACTGGTATCCTGATCTAGAGGACCTGCGGAATCATGTAAAATACAACCCGGCAATTTCCGGAATTCTCATAATTAACCCGGATAACCCGACAGGAATGGTCTATCCTGAGGATATTCTTCGAGAGATTGTCTCAATTGCCCGTGAGTATGGCCTGTTCATCATTGCGGACGAAGTTTATAATAATATCGTCTATAACGATGCGGAAACACTTCCCCTCTCTGCCCTGGTGGGAGACGTTCCGGCCCTGGCCTTGCGGGGGATATCCAAAGAGTTCCCCTGGCCCGGATCCCGCTGCGGATGGATCGAGTTTTACAATACGGAAAAGAATGCCCGCTTCAAGAAGTACGTGAATGCAATTCTCAATACCAAAATGAATGAGGTCTGCTCCACCACTCTTCCCCAGAAGGCCCTGCCGGCCATCTTTTCCCATCCGGAGTACCAGGGCTATCTTGACGAGCGAATTGCCCGCTATGAACGAATGAGTAATATTGCCTATAATTATCTCAAGGACCTTCCGGGTCTGATGGTGAATCGCAGCAACGGTGCCTTCTACATGGCGGTCGCTTTCCAGGAGGGATTATTGACCCATTTTCAAACTCTTCCCATTGAAAACCCGGAGGTACGTGAGCTGGTGGATGGGCTGGTAACAGCGCCCGGTGTCGCTCCCGACAAACGGTTTGTGTACCATCTCCTTGCCAATACGGGGATCTGCGTAGTTCCCCTCTCATCCTTTTCCACCCATTTGCAGGGTTTCCGCGTTACGTTGCTGGAAAAAGACGAGCAGGAGTTCCGCAAGATTTTCGAGACCTTGGCCCGGAAGATCGAGGAGTACCTTCGTTCGTAATGCTTTAACAGACTTGAAAGATTCCGTAGCCATTCTTTCCCGGACAAATATGAAATAAAAACAGCCCCCGTCAGCAGATTGCCGATGGGGGCTGTTTCTTTTCCTGAATAGCAACGCGTAAATCTTCCACTTAGCCCTTAGGGGACTGCGTAAAAAACCATAGCGGAAGATGACGCTAATCAGGGTCTTTATTGCGAGCTGCAAGAGGCATATTTCCTCTGTCACACCACCCGGATGAGAAATTCCGGACAGGCCGCAGCACAATAGCCACAGAGGATGCACTCTTCTTCCTTCACCGTGGCAATGCCGTTTTCCAGCACCAGTGCCTGGGCAGTACAGGCGTCTACGCAGGCACCGCAGCCCTTGCAGAATTTTTCCATGATCTTGAACTTTCGGCGACGTTTTTCCAACAATCCCCAGATTTCCTCATCTGCTTCGTCAAGAGAGCAGAGTTTGAGGTTAGCGTCGATCTCCTCACGTGAAAGCATCCCAAGGGCCAGGGCATCGACCCCGGGGAGGCCGAGAACATATCTGATGCTGGCCCTGGCCTCGGAAATGAGATTGCCGCCAGCCAGGGCCTTCATGGCATAAACTCCCTTGCCGTTCTTTGAGCAGCAGGCAATAGCTTCGGCCATCTCCTCGGCACTGCCGTCCATGATGCCCATACCGGTCCGGTTGATCAGCGGGTGGACAACGTCGATTTCGGGCCGGCTTGTTGCTGCCCGGAATGCAGCAATATAATGGGAGGAGATACCCACATGTCGCAGCTTTCCCTCCTGTTTCATCATCAACAGTTCTTCAAGAACCTCGGCGCGGTCGCTACAGGGATCGGCCAATCGAGCTCCGTGGATATGCACGATGTCGAGACGATCGATCGCCAGTTCTTTTAATGCCTTTTCAACATGGGACCGGGCTTCGGAGGCTGTTGTAGCGTGGGTTTTACTGGCGATCCGGACCTCACCGGTGAAACCGCTGAGTGCTTCGCGGATATGAGGGTAGGTGCCGTAGAGCTCTGCCGTGTCAAGCATGGTGATTCCAGACTCCAGTGCATGGCGGATGAGAGCTCCGCCTTCTGCGGCGGAAAGGTTTGCCTGAAGAGGACCGAGGGGTAGGGTGCCGAAGATCAGGCGGTTGACATGCATGCCGGTAGATCCCAAGGTTACTTTGTTCATGGTGTGACTCCTGGATTATTCGAGATGACCAGCGAAACCTGGGTAGATGTGCTGTTGCCGCTTCTCTATTTGGTTTTCACGAATTTCAAGGCTGCCGAATTCATGCAGTAGCGGAGCCCGGTCGGTTTGGGACCATCGTCAAAGACATGACCCAGGTGAGCGTCACACCTGCTGCAGAGGACCTCGGTTCGCCTGACAAAAAGGCTTTTGTCTGGTTTTGTGGTAATGTTTTCCGGCGCAACGGGTTGCCAGAAACTCGGCCAGCCGGTTCCGGATTCGTACTTCGCGTCAGAACTGAACAGGTCGAGGTCGCAACAGACGCAGCGGTAAATCCCCTTTTCGTGGTTGTTCCACCAGGCATTGGCAAAGGGCTTTTCCGTTCCCTTCTTTCGTGTTACGTAAAACTCCTCCGCAGTCAATTGCTTGCGCCACTCATCTTCGCTTTTTAGTATCTTGGTGGTCATGTAGTACCCTCCCCGTTCAACGGAATAGACCCGTATCTGTCCGGATTCGTCTACCTTGCCTGTCTTGCTGCCCCGGTCTTCGTTCTGACCGGAAACCTTGCAGGCAGTCATCATTGTGGCAATCATCATGAAAAAGCATGCTCCCAGGACGGCTGAAAGGTTGATGAATTTCATGGTATGTTCTCCTTGAATGCTGATAGAAATTACCTGGCTTCGGGCAGATCCATCCGTACCGTAAGCTCGCCCGGTGCGGGATGGTTGTAGCCCGGAATCTTGACTACCACATCACTTTTTATCAGATCACTTCGCTGTATCCAGACCAGACCGTCAAGGCTTGCCCAATCGCCATAAACGAAAACTTCACGGGACGGTGTTACCGTAAGTTTGCTCTTAGCCGGCTGTGAGAAGAGACTTCCCTCGATGGTAATGGAAAGGGTGATTGGCTGGCCGGTGGAAAAGAGCAGGATATAGTCTGTTGCGGGAACAGGGTCTCCGAAGCGCACCACAGGGAGTTTGGACAGGGTTTCAAAGGACGGGGATGAGGCTGCTGCCAGGCCGGCGGAGAGAAGAACGACTAGAAAAGCACTGATAAGGATTTTCACTGGTAACCTCCGAATGGGGGGATTTACGAATATGACGGATTTATTGTATTCGTTAAGAGCAGGAAAATATACTTGCTTCAAACTATACCATATCAGTCAAATGGCAAAAAGAAAAGGCAAAGGACTGAGCAATGCGGGAAGTTCGGTAACGTCGTGTTGACGTTCCCTGATCGGTTGTATATAGTAAAACCTGAATCCTTGATCACTATGAGACCATTACCGCTCGCGGGCCCCAGGTTCCCACTTTTCGGTAGGTATTTCTCCTTTTTCCGGCCTTTCCTTATCCTGGTTCACGAACAGGTTCAGTTCCCACGGCACTCAGCTGAAACGATCCATCTTGCGAGGTTGCACATGAAATTCACACACGGAATATTTGTTATTTTCTTCTGCGCTTTTGTCTCTGTCACTACCGCTTCCGGTGACGGTTTGGAGGGGAAGGTGCGGGAGCACACCCTGAAGAACGGAATGAAGGTGCTACTCGTGGAGCGCCATACCTCGCCCACTGTTGCTGCCTGGATCCGTTTCAAGGTTGGAAGCGTCAACGAAAGAAGTGATGAGCGGGGGGTCGCCCACCTTCTCGAGCACATGCTATTCAAGGGAACGAAGACACTGGGAACCAGGAACTATGCCAGGGAGAAACCGCTGCTCGACTCCATTGAAAAGACCGCTCAGCTACTCATGGCTGAGAAGCTCAAACGGGAGGCAGCTGATCCGAAGAAAATTGAGGAACTCTCCAAAAAACTTGCCGACCTGGAAAATGCGGCCGGGAAGTATGTGGTGAAGAATGAGGTTTCCAAAATCTATGATAAAAACGGCGGGAATAATTACAATGCCTTCACCGGCAAAGACAGTACCGCCTATATGATTAGCCTTCCTGCCAATAAACTGGAACTCTGGGCAGCCATCGAGTCGGACCGTCTGCGCAATGCCGTGCTGCGGGAATTCTATACCGAACGAAACGTGGTGATGGAGGAACGACGTCGTTCCTATGATTCGGATCCGGAAGGGAAACTGTGGGAGTCTTTCCTGGCAGCAGCATATGAGGCTCATCCCTATGGCCAGCCCATCATCGGCTGGATGTCCGATATCGAGAACCTGTCACGGACAAAGGCAGAATCATTTCTGCACCGTTATTACGCGCCGGCCAATGCTGTCGTGGCCATCGTTGGTGATATTGATCCGGATAAGGCCATAGCTCTGGTGGAAAAATATTTCGGCTCACTTCCTCCGGGGGTACCGGTTCCTCTCGTTGCGACAGTCGAGCCACGCCAGCTTGGAGAGCGGCGAATCGAAATCCAGGAAGATTCCGAGCCGCAATTCATGATCGGTTACCATAAACCGACGATTCCCGATCGTGACGACTACACCTTTGACGTCATAACCATGCTCCTTGCTGATGGCAATAACTCACGACTTTACAAAAAACTCGTGGTGGAAAAGCAACTTGCGAGCGATATCTCTGCCTTCTATGGGCCGGGAAGCCGCTATCCAAATATGTTTGTCATTTCGGCAGTCCCCAGGAGCCCTCACACAATGCAGGAGGTTGAGGAGGCCATCTATGAAGAGTTGGAGTTGCTGAAACGGGAGCCGGTCAGTTCCCGGGAACTCCAGCAGATTCTCAACAAGCTGGAAGCGGACGAGATCCAGTCATTGAGTTCCAATGGCGGGCTTGCTTACCGGCTGACGGAGTATGAAAGTGTTGCGGGAACGTGGCGCTATCTTACGGAACACCGTGCAAAGGTGGCCAAGGTCACCCCTGCTGACGTAATGGATGCGGCACGGAAATATTTCGTGCCTGACAACCGTACCGTGGCGTTTATCAAAAAAAGGGAGACAACCCGATGAAAAAACTGCTGTTTACCCTGTGGCTTTTCCTTTCCCTGTTCCCGGCGATTTCTGCGATTGCCGGATCAACCGTTGATCCACGGAAAATGACCTTCCCCCCCCTAGTCTTCCAGGTGCCCACGGCAGAACGGGTGGTACTGGATAATGGTATGATCGTCTATCTTCTGCCGGATCGGGAACTTCCCCTTGTTTCCATCCAGGCCTACGTCGGGACCGGAAGCGTCTACGAACCAGCCGACAAGACCGGACTTGCCAGCCTGACCGGTGTGGTCCTCCGTGGTGGCGGGACGTCCCTGACTTCCCCGGAGGCCCTTGATGACGAACTGGAGTTCATGGCTTCATCCATTGAGTCGGGAATTGGTAATGATGTCGGAAGTGTCTCCATGAACTGTCTGAAAAAAAACCTGGACCGGACCCTTGATCTCTTTGCCCAGGTACTCACCGTGCCTGCTTTTCGCGAGGACCGGGTTCTACAGGGGAAAAATCTGACGATCGAGGCCATTCGACGCCAGAACGACGATCCAAAGGAGGTTGCTGACCGGGAACTGCTCAAGGCCATCTATCGGGATCATCCACTCGGACGCTATCCGACCATCCACTCGGTAAGCTCCCTTAACCGGGATGATCTTGTTGCCTTCCATCGTCGCTATTTCCATCCCAACAACATTATCCTGGCAGTTTCGGGTGATTTCGACCGTAAAGAGATTCTGGAAAAGCTGAAAAAGGCCTTTGCCGGGTGGAAGCGGGGTGAGGTTTCTTTGCCGCTGGTGCCGGAGCCTTCACCTAACGGCAAACCGGAAGTCCTGTTTGTGAAGAAGGATATTGACCAAACGGTTATCCGGATGGGGCATCTGGGGATCGACAAAAACAATCCCGACCTCTATGCCATTAACGTTATGAACACTATTTTAGGTGGCAACGGTTTCAGTTCCCGTCTAATGTCGGTTGTCCGCGCAAAGGAAGGGCTGGCCTACAACGTGGACAGTTCCTTTCGTGCCGGCAGCCGCTTTCCCGGTACCTTCACCGCGGAGAGCGAGACCAAGTCAGCCTCCACGGCAAAAGCGATCGGGCTGATGGAGGGGATTATTGCTGACATGACCCGCAAATCGGTGAGTGATGACGAAATTTCCCTTGCCAGGGAATCCATTGTCAACTCCTTCATTTTCGCCTTTACCTCTTCTGCCTCGGTGGTCGCCCAGCAGGCACGTCTGGAATATTACGGCTATCCAAAAGGCTACCTGGAGAATTATCGAAAGAATATTGCAAAAGTAACGAAGCGGGATGTGCTTCGCGTTGCCCGGAAATATCTGCTTCCCGGCAAGATGATCTTGGTGGTCGTGGGTGACGAGAAAAAGTTTGACAAACCGCTCTCCACCTTTGGGGAGGTTCGGCAGGTTGTGCTGGAGGCACCGAAGTAGTTAGTTTCCATCCGGAAATTCCGGATGAGAAACTGCTGGTTTCCGATTTGGAAAGCGGGGATTTTTCCTTCTGGCAAGGAAATCGAGGGTTTGCGCGGAGGCGTACGTTGGTACGCCGCACAAGTAAAGCCAAAGATTGACACCACCAGGGGGGGGAAAGCACTCTTTCCGGGTGTTTTCGTAAAAGTTTTTTGCGCTCCGTTTCGTGAGGCGAAGAGCTTATACATTGCATCAGCAAAAAAGATTGAATATGCCGACCAAAATTGCAACTAGCTGATTTATCGCTAAAGTACTATCAAAAATTGCCGATTAAGATAATAAATGCCAAAAAAGTCTTCCACACGGTCTGAAGCCATTCGGACCGTCTTCCTCCATTGCGCGGTTTCCACTCTCCGAAACCGCGCTTTTTTCTGTGCCCAGTCAGGCAACCATCCTTTTCAGCTATTTACGGTTCTGCTCACACGAAGATCCCCCCCCCCGGTATTCTTTCCTGACGTGTGATTTTTCGTGCCTGCTTTCTCCTCAGGGATTGACGTATGATTGTATACGAGATACAACCCGGGTACGTCTGTTTTGTTGGAAGGGGGCTTGCCCAGCAGGAAAAAAAGAGTACACTGATGATACTTTTGTGGTACTAAGGAGGAAACAATGGGTAAATATACTTGTACGATCTGCAATTATCAGTATGACCCTGAACTCGGTGATCCAGGCAACAACGTAGATCCGGGAACGCCATTTGAGGAACTTCCCGAGAGTTGGGTCTGCCCGGTCTGTGGGGCGGAAAAAAGTTTCTTCGAGAAGGAGTAAAGGAAAGGAGGGCAATGCCCATGGCACGAATTCCGTTTGTTGATCAGGATGCCTGCATCAGTTGTGGGCTCTGTATTGAATGTGCGCCCGAGGTGTTTCGCCTGGACAATGCCAATCTGGCGGAGGTGTACGATCCGAGCGGTGCTTCCGAGGAGAAGATCCAGGAGGCAATGGACGGTTGCCCGGTCAGTTGTATTTACTGGCAGGAATAAAAGCAGGTGAAGAAGGGCTGCCTCGGAAATCCCCGCATCGGGTATGAAAGGTGCGGGGATTTTTTCTGAATGATCGCCTGCAGGACATGCCTCTCTTCATGGGGCAGTATCGTGGGATACAAGAAGAATTTTCCTTCACTTCAGGGATATATACGCATTACACTTCTCGCCGCTTTCCCGTAGTCAATTCCCCTTTCGGCCTGCAATGAAAAATTTGCATTTTCCTGCCCGAATTTATATAGTGGAGAGAAAATTAGCAGGCAGGGAAACCCATGATTCAAAGAATACTTACTTATCCGGACCCGGAATTGAAAAAGAAATCGGCTCCGGTTACCATAATCAATGAAAAAATCACCGAACTTGTCAGAGACATGACCGAGACCATGTATGACGCTCCGGGTGTTGGACTTGCAGCGGTCCAGATAGGGGTTCATCAGCGGGTGATCGTTATCGATATCTCTCCAAAAAGCGAGAAACCGGACCTCATTGTTGCCATCAACCCCGTTATTGTCCATGCCGAAGGGACTTCCTGCGACGAAGAAGGCTGTCTTTCTGTTCCCAACTATGGTGCCAGTGTGAAAAGGCATGCCTCGGTTGTGGTTGCGGCTCTGAACCTCGAGGGTGAAGAGGTAACCTATCGGGCTGATGGTCTCCTGGCTATTGCTTTCCAGCATGAGATCGATCATCTTGATGGGACCCTGTTTGTGGACCACCTTTCCCCTCTGAAAAAGGATATCTTCCGAAAAAAATACCGACAATTGCTTGAGCAATCGAAGGTGGATCAATAATGGCAGGTCTGCGTGTTGTCTTCATGGGAACGCCTGATTTTGCCTGCCCGACACTTCAGCGGCTTATCGACCGGGGGGAAGAAATTGTTGCCGTTGTTACCCAGCCTGACCGGCCGAAAGGGCGGGGACAAAAATTCCTGCCCCCACCAGTGAAAGCACTTGCCGAAAGTTACGGTCTGCCGGTCCTTCAGCCACTCAAGGTGCGAGCCCCCGAGTTTATCGACATCATGCGGGAGATGATCCCCGACCTGATCGTGGTGGTCGCCTTTGGTCAGATCCTGCCAAAAGCCCTGCTGGAAATCCCGAAACATGGCTGCATCAACGTGCATGCTTCTCTCCTGCCCCGTTACCGTGGTGCGGCGCCGATCAACTACTGCATCATCAATGGAGAAACCGAGACCGGCGTTACTACCATGCTCATGGACGAGGGGCTCGACACGGGCGACATACTGCTGAAAAAGATTACGTCCATTGATCCCGAGGAAGATAGCCAGTCGCTGCATGACCGGCTTTCAGCCCTTGGCGCGGAGTCCTTGGATGAAACCATCGATGCTCTCTGTGCCGGCAACTTGGTGCCGGAGAAACAAAACGATTCGCTGTCCAGCTATGCGCCGATGCTAAAAAAGGAAAACGGCCTTGTCGAATGGAATTCAGATCCGCAGGTCATCAAGAACCTGGTGAGGGGCATGAATCCTTGGCCTGGTGCTTTTACCTATTTCGATGACAAATTTCTGAAAATCTATCGGGTAAGAACCGGAAGTGGTACGGGAATTCCGGGAACGGTGCTTGATGCAGGAAAAGATGGAATCGAGGTCGCTTGCTCCGGTGGCAGCATAATTCTTGTGGAGGTCCAGCTGGAAGGTAAGAAGAGGCTTCCTGTCCGGGAATTCCTCGCCGGCTGCCGGATCGAACCCGGCACGATTCTGGGGAAGGGGGAGTAGCTTCGTGGTACATAACGAATCCAAATTAACCAGTGCTTCCAAGGGGCTTTTCGTATCCCTCATGGCCTTTACCGGCATCCTTATCGCGGTTGTTTTTGATGTTATCTGGTGGAATCAGGGTGCCGGGCTCGCGTCCATACATCCGAGACTTCCCGCCATGGCCGGCGGTCTTCTGGTTTTTATTGCAGCGTGCATTTTTCTGGGCACACTTCTCCTGGTTTTGACGACGCTTTTTGGCAAGGATATCCTCGGCACACGGCTTCTCAGGGGCGCTGCCATCAAGTTTCTCCTCCCCTTCATCGAATTCATCGGCAGGCTCATGGGGATTTCGCGTGATGCCATCCGTCAGTCGTTTATCGCCATGAACAACAGCCTGGTCCTCTCCCAGAAAGTCCGGCTGAAGCCTGACCGGATTCTGATCCTGCTGCCCCACTGCCTCCAGCTTTCCGACTGCGATATCAAGGTTACCGGTGATATCAACAAATGCCTCCGCTGCGGTCGCTGTCCCATCTCCGGCCTTGCGGATCTGGCGGAGAAATATCGGATCGATATTTCGGTTGCAACCGGGGGAACCCTGGCACGCAAGGTCATCATGGAAAAGAGACCCAAGCTGGTGGTGGCCGTGGCCTGCGAGGGCGACCTCACCACGGGCATCAAAGACTGCTACCCCCTGCCGGTACTGGGCGTGCTCAATGAGCGTCCCTATGGTCCCTGCTTCAACACTACCGTTGATTTGCTGAAGATTGATGAGGCCCTCCAGATGGTCCTGAAACAGGAACCCTGATCCGCCCTTTTCCATCCGCAGTGTGAAATAAACTATCCATGAAATCCTATATCGCTGAAAAAGCAGTCCTCACCATGCGGGAGGAGATCGCGGAAACGGGTGGAAACGAGATCTTTTTTCTCGGCCGCACCGATGAAAACGGCATCGTGGTGGAGGTTGAGCCCCTGGCACGGGGCAGCCGTGACGCGGTAGCCGCTATTATTATTGCCACATCCTTCGGCGACGTGGTTCTTCACAACCATCCCTCCGGAGATTTAACCCCATCGCAACCGGACCTGGAAGTCGCATCCATCCTCGGCAATCAGGGGGTCGGTTTCTACATTATCGACAACGCGGCAGAGAGGTGCTACCAAGCGGTACGTCCCTTTGCCCGCAAGACCGTTGAACACCTTTCCTTTCCGGAGATCGAACAGTTTTTTGCTCCCGGAGGCGTCCTTTCCCGCAACCTTGAGGGCTACGAGCATCGGGACGAGCAGACTCGAATGGCCTTTGACGTTGCCGAGGCCTTTAACCGGGAACGCGTGGCCGTTATCGAGGCGGGCACCGGAACCGGCAAATCCCTGGCCTATCTTCTTCCTGCGGTACTCTGGTCCGTTCGCAATCGCGAGCGGATTGTCATTTCCACCAATACCATCAATCTTCAGGAACAGCTTATCAAGAAAGATATTCCCTTCCTGCAGCAAAAGGGGGGACTCGCCTTTCGGGCCGTGCTCGTCAAGGGTCGATCCAACTATCTTTGCCTGAGGAAATTGAAGGCCATCGAAGCCGAGCCTTCCCTGTTCAAGGAAGAGGGTACTGCGGGTGAGTTGGAGGCTCTCGTGGAGTGGAGCCGGAAGACCGGGGATGGATGTCGGAACGATTTAAGTTTTATCCCCCGCGACGAGATCTGGCAGGAGGTCTGCTGCGAGGCCGATCAGTGCGGCCGGGTCAAGTGTGCTCACTATGGGAAATGTTTTTTTTATACAGCCCGCCGCGAAGCGGCCGGGGCCGATGTCCTGGTGGTCAATCATGCCTTGCTGTTCGCGGATGTGGCCGTGCGCAACGAAACCGGCTACGATTCATCGGCCATCCTTCCGCCCTTTACCCGCTTGATCTTCGATGAAGGGCATCACCTTGAAGATACAGCTACCAGCTTCTTTTCCTCCCGTACCTCACGCCACGGACTGCTGCAGATCCTCGGCAGGCTCCAGCACCCGCGCAAAGCCCAGAGGGGAATTTTGCCGCAGTTATCGGCGAAAATTTCCCGGGAGGTCCCGGAAGAACTGGATGCCCTGTTTATCGAACTGTCGGCTCTCCTGGAAGAAAGGCTTATCCCCCAGAGGATTATCCTGGCGGACAGCGTGACCAAGGTGCTCGATTCCTTGGGGCTCGACCTGCTTGCCTATCTGAAAAATGACAAAAAAAGCTCGGGCGAGCGGAAGCTGCGCCTTACCGCCGCGGTGTATGTCGATCCTTTCTGGCGAACGGCAGAAGAGGCGGTGCTGCAAATAAGCCGCCAATAAAAGCAAACAGCTGCACCATGTACATGGGCAAGTTAAAGAAAATCGCACAAATGGCGCCCAACCCTGCACCGGCAGACACGCCAAGAATATCGGGCGAAACTAAGGGGT
>JAQUHM010000298.1 GCA_028683595.1 Geobacteraceae bacterium
CGGTCAGAGAGGCCATCAGTGCTGCTTCGGCCACCTCCTGCTCCGAATGACCACCGGCCGGGACGAAGGCCACCGCCTCACGGTTGCCGAGGGTGATGGTGCCGGTCTTGTCCAGTAACAGGACGTTCACGTCGCCCGCCGCCTCAATGGCCCGCCCTGATAGGGCGATGACATTCTTCTGAAACAGACGGTCCATGCCAGCGATGCCGATCGAGGGGAGAAGCGCAGCGATGGTGGTGGGAGCCAGACAGACGAAGAGGGCCACAAGGATGGTCAGCGTGACCGGCGTCCCCTGTCCGGCAGCCTTGACGCTATAGCTGGAGAGCAGGCTTATGTTGGCACATACCAGCAGGAAGACCAGGGTCAGGGCGATCAGTAATACCTCCAGGGCGACCTCGTTGGGGGTCTTGCGCCGCTTGGCACCCTCAATGAGAAAGATCATCCGGTCGAGGAAGGTTTCGCCTGGATTGGCGGTGATCCGGACGATAATCGAGTTGGCGATGACCTTGGTCCCGCCGGTTACCGCGCTCCGGTCTCCACCTGATTCGCGTACTACCGGGGCCGATTCGCCGGTCACTGCTGCTTCATTCACAAGAGCCGCGCCGGCCACAACCTCGCCATCACCAGCGATAAGCTCTCCCGCTTCCACCAGGATACAGTCCCCCTTGCGGAGTTGATTGGCGCCGACCAGGGTGAAGTCACTATCGAATTCGGGCTTTGTCAGACTTTTGGCCACAACCTCGGTACGGGTCTTTCTGAGCGATGCGGCACGTGCCTTGCCGCGCCCTTCTGCCAGGGCCTCGGCAAAGGTAGCGAAGATGACCGTCAGCCAGAGCCAAAAGGAAACGAGGCCGGTGAACCAGGCCGGATCGGACGTTTTTCCGAGGAGCGACATGATAAAAGTAATCAGGGTGATGAAACTGGCTATCTCCACGCTGAACATGACCGGATTGCGCCAAAGGGAGCGCGGGTCGAGCTTCTTTAAGGAATCAATCAGGGCGGTACGCATGATCCGTCGGTCAAAGATGGATATGGGGGTTGGGTCATTTTTCAACATGGTATTCTCCTATAGGGGCGATCCTCACCATTGCCCATTGGAGGGCTAATTTGAGGTTCACTCCTATCGAATCATGGTCAGCTGTTCGACGATCGGACCCAGGGAAAGTGCCGGGAAAAAAGTCAGTGCGCCAATAATCAGGATGATCAGGGTCAGCCAAACCGCAAACGGCGCCTTGTCGGTCGACAGAGTGCCCAGGCTGGGGGGAACATACTTCTTCTCCGCAAGCGCTCCGGCCATGGCCAGTACCGCAACCGCCGGGATAAAACGGCCCAGAAACATGGCAACCGCTCCGAGCAGGTTGTAAAACATGGTGTTGCCATTCAGGCCGGCAAAGGCGCTGCCGTTGTTATTGGACATGGATGCGAAGGCATAGAGCACCTCGGAGAGGCCGTGGGCTTCGGGATTTGCAATGGAGGTAACCCCCGCCGGCAGAATGATCGCCACAGCAGTGAAAACAAGCACCAGTATGCCTGAGGTCAGGACGGTTATGATCGACAGCCACATCTCCCGAACCTCGATCTTTTTGCCGAGGTACTCCGGCGTGCGTCCGATCATGAGTCCCGCCACGAAGACTGCTATTATTACAAAGGCGAGCATGGTATAGAGACCGGAGCCGACTCCGCCGGGGGCCACTTCCCCCAAGAGGATCAGACTCAACGGAACCATGCCACCGATGGGGGTCAGGGAATCGTGCATGGTGGTAACTGCGCCGCACGAGGTGCCGGTTGTGGCAACGGCGAAAAATGCCGAGTTACCCGTGCCGAAGCGGACCTCCTTCCCTTCCATGTTGGCTCCGTGCACGCCAAATGCAGCAACCAGCGGATTACCGTTCGCTTCGGCATGGTATAGAACGCCGAACGCCAGGATAAGGATGGCCAGCATGACCGCCAGGAGCGCCCAGCCTTGGCGGGTATTACCCGCCATACGCCCGAAGGAATAGGTGAGGCCGCCAGGAATCAACAACATCAGCAGCATTTCCAAGAAGTTGGAGAGCGGTGTAGGGTTTTCGAAGGGATGGGACGAGTTGGCATTGAAGAAGCCGCCGCCGTTGGTGCCGAACTCCTTGATCGCCTCCTGGGAGGCGACAGGACCCATGGGAATGGTGACATCCTTGACCGTAATGGTCTCCTTCAGCGTATTTCCTTCAGCATCTTTGAGAGGATTGCCTTTTGCGTCCATCCGGGGTTTGTCGTACCTGGTTGACTGGACAAGTGTCGCCGTCTTATAAGGGCTGAAGTTCTGGACCACCCCTTGGGAAACCAGGAATAGTGCGGCAATAAGCGAAAAAGGCAGCAGTATGTAGAGGATACACCTGGTTGTGTCCACCCAGAAATTCCCGAGTGAGGAGGTTTTCCGCCTCACCAGGCCGCGGATCAAGGCGATTGCTATAACGATGCCGGTGGTGCTCGAAAGGAAATTCTGAACCGCGAAGCCGAACATCTGTATAAAGTAACCAGCGGACAACTCACCGCTATAATTCTGCCAGTTCGTGTTGGTAGTAAAGCTGATGGCGGTGTTGAGAGCCAGTTGCCAAGGAAATGCCGGCAATTTCTGCGGATTGAGTGGTAAAAATCTCTGAAGAAGCAGAATAGCAAAGAGGAAAACAAGACCTGCCCCGTTGAAGAAAAGCATGGCCCGAGCATAACGCTTCCAGTCCATCTCCAGATCCTTGTCAACTCCGCAGATCCGGTAGAGGAGGTTTTCACAGGGGATCAGGATAGGTGACAGAAAGATCCGCTCCCCTTGAAAAACCTTGGACATGAAAGAGCCAAAAGGTTTTATCAAGGCCAGCAGAGCGACAAAAAAGAGCACTGTTTGCAGCCATTCAAATGAGTCCATGCCACATCTCCGGTTACACGTTGTTATCCAGTGTATCACTCAATCGGCTTGCGGCACTGCCGGGACGGTTGAAAACCCTCCAGCGCTGTTCTAGGATATTGAAGAAGGGTATTTGTCCCGGTTCGACCTGCGGTGGCGGAATAGTCGTGGCGTCATCCGGAATGATGTATTGGCCTCGCTTAAAAGGAGCCTCGTCGGCAAAAGCTTCTCCCAGGTAGGCTCCGGTCTCAGGATTGAAGAGATATATTTTCATTACATCCCTCGCTGCTCTTTTTGAGGTTCTATGTTGTCAATCAGTATTAACTATCCGGCGATATTCCCTAAAAGTATGATGGATTACATTTCCACCCTCGTCACATTGCCTTGGAGCTTGCTCGACGGCAATTTGTAGAACTGCACGAAATTCGGCGTAAGTTTCTTGATAACGCTGAAGATGCGCCATACCGGGTTGTTCGTAACAATGTCCTCGATGCCGTAGAAGATGACCTTCTCCCGGATGTCGTTCTTTTGCAGAAGCTTTTCAATATCGATCACCTCCATGTACCCCGCCCGTATTTCAAAAGCATCCAGGCCTGACCCGATCCCCCCCGTCAATTTGTATTTAACTCCGAAAGGTTCGTCGGTGCGTGCAATGGAAACAAGAACATTCCGTTCGTAGATAATATTGCTCCTGATCACGCTGTGAACCAGGTAGGGAGGAATGACGGAAGTTTCCTTGATAAAGTACAGCGCCGTTCCCGAAATGTTTTTTTCATTGGCATAGATCTGTTCGTAGGAAATGAGGAATGTTTCCAGATCAAGCGGTTTCAAGGCACGATAGAGGGCACGCTGCCCCCAGGTCCAAATGAGAATTGTCACGAACGGGATCGATGCAAGGATGATGGACCAGTAGCCGCCATGTGGAATCTTGTTCAGACAGGCAGTGAAAAAGACGAAGTCCACCACCGTTACCAGAGCAGCAAAGGGCACCTTCCATTTCTTCCTGGTTTTGCGGTAAATCATGATCATCATGATGCCGGTGATGGTCATGGTTCCCGTTACTGCCAAACCGTAGGCAGCCGCCAGGTTATCCGATTTACGGAAGATCAGCATGATGAAGATGACCGCCATGAGGAGTGCCCAGTTAACCGAACCGATATAGATCTGGGACTTCAGATGAGTCGATGTGTAGTCTACCTTCAGGAGCGGCATGATCCGGGTAGTGATCCCCTGGTAGATGACGGAAAAGACCCCGCTGATCATCGCCTGTGAGGCAATGATGGTTGCCATGATGGTGAGGATGAGAAACGGGATGTACAGGACGGGTGCTTCCCCTTGAACCATGCCGAACAGGAGGTTTTTTCCCGTACCATGGGAGAGGACATAAGCCCCTTGCCCAAAATAATTGATGATCAGGGCGCAAAAGGCTATGCACCAGGCCCGGATGATCGGCTTCCGTCCCAGGTGCCCCATATCGGCATAGAGGGCCTCCCCGCCGGTAGCGCAGAGGATCACCTCGGAGAGGACAAAGAATGCGGCAAAGCCGTTGTCCCGGAAGAATTTCAACGCATACCAGGGACTGGCAGCCTTCGCCAGTTCGGGATGATTCGCGATGGAGACCAACCCGGAGACCATGAGCGCAGCAAACCAGACAACCATGATCGGACCGAATGTTCCGGCCACCTTGTCGGTCCCTTTAAACTGGAAGATGAAAAGTACTACCGCGATAACCGCTGCGACCAGTATCAGGGTTTCCTGATGCAGGCTCTCCAGGCCGGGTATCAGGATCATACCTTCCACCGCCGAGAGAATACTGATGGCAGGGGTGATTACCCCGTCGCCCAGAAGAAGGGAAACACCGACGTACGAAAGAAAGCCAACCAAGGCAAGCTGGCGCCCCGGTTTCAGAAGCCGGGCAAGTATCTCCTTCAGAACGATGGTTCCCCCTTCCCCTTTGCGCCCGAGGCTCATGGCAAGCCAGGCATACTCGGCGGAGACCAGGATGGTCATGGTCCAGAAAACGAGGGAAAGTATTCCCATGACGTTGTCTGATGTCGGACGGGTTAAGGTAAAGATTACCGTAAGGGTATAGATGGGACTGGT
>JAQUHM010000299.1 GCA_028683595.1 Geobacteraceae bacterium
CATTGATGAGAGACTTACTTTTATCAAGATGCAGGGTAACGAGGTTTTCAAACTGGCGGTAAGGGCAATGGAAGAAGCCGCCAACGAAGCTCTTTCGGCAAACAACTTTTCTGTTTCGGACATCGATCTGTTCATCTCCCACCAGGCGAACCGCCGAATTATCGATGCGATCGGTAAAAGATTGGGTTTGTCGAAGGAACAGGTTTATATTAATCTGGAGCGGTATGGCAATACTTCTGCAGCTTCCATACCCATTGCCCTTGACGAGGCCAATCGAACAGGGAGGCTGAAGGAAGGCGCCCTGGTTCTGCTTGATTCATTCGGAGGCGGACTCACTTGGGCATCGGCGCTTGTGCGCTGGTAAATAGTTTCTGCCCGAAATGCGGATTTTCACGCTGGCTGTGTAATTCGGGTGCCTTTCTGGTGCAGCTTGCATGTGAACGACTTCGTTCAATCCCCTGACTTTTTTGCCGGAGATTTCACCCTTCGTAGAATCTTCGCAGATTGTATTTTGGACAAAGCGTCTAGCAGGCATAATAATTTCCGATTTCCGGTCATGAACCAATGGTTTTTGTCTGGGTCTTTCGGATGGAAACTAGGTAACTGGAGGTCTGGAATGGAGAAGTATGCTTTCCTTTTTCCCGGCCAGGGGTCTCAGTATCCCGGCATGGGCAAGGAACTTGCTGATAATTTTGCGGTTGTACGCCAGACATTTGAAGAGGCTGATGAAGCACTTGGAAGCAAGCTTTCAAGAATCTGCTTTGAAGGCCCGGAGAGTGACCTTCTTCTTACCGAAAACACTCAACCAGCACTTCTTGCCACTAGTACAGCATTTTATCGCTTGATCAAATCAGAGACAGGTTTGCAGCCTTTCTATTTTGCGGGGCATTCCCTCGGAGAATATTCTGCGCTTGTAGCTGCCGGTGCTCTGGGTTTTGCGGATGCACTGAGAACCGTCCGTGCCCGTGGTTGCTTTATGCAGGATTCTGTCCCGGTTGGAACCGGGGCCATGGCAGCAATTCTGGGGGTTGAACCGGAGGTGGTCGCCGGAGTATGTGCAGAGGCTGCTCAAGGCGAGATTGTTGTGCCGGCAAATTTCAACTGTCCCGGACAGGTTGTGATTTCGGGACATGCTTCAGCAGTGAACCGTGTAATCGAGTTGGCAAAGGCTCACGGGATCAGAAAGGTGTTGCTGCTTCCCGTCAGTGTTCCATCACATTGCAGCCTGATGGCACCGGCTGGTGAAAAACTGGCAGATGTTCTTGATTCGATTTCCGTGCTGCCTTTACAGGTACCTGTTGTCAGTAATGTTGAGGCAAAGCCTTACTCGGAAGCTGAAAGAGTCAAAGAACTGCTTGTTGCACAGATCAGTTCTCCTGTGCTCTGGGAAGCTTCTGTCAGGGAGATGGTTGCCCTTGGCGTAACCAGAGTTGTTGAAGTTGGGCCCGGTAAGGTGCTTTCCGGGCTTGTGAAGAAAATCGACAAGAATCTGGCAGTGAATAATTTCGATGATCTTGCCGGATGTAAAGCATTCATCGGGGAGGTTGCATGAGTCTGACAGGTAAGAAAGCCCTGATTACCGGGGCTTCCAGAGGTATTGGAAAAGCTGTTGCCATGAAGCTGGCTGCCGAGGGTGCTGACGTTATTGTTACTGCCACGTCTCTGGACAGAGCTAAACAGACAGCTGACCAGATTGCTTTGATGGGTCGCAGGGCGATTCCTGTCAAGGTTGATGTGGGTGTCGCGTCTGATGTCGAGGCGCTCTTTCAGGTGGTGGTCGAAGAGTTCGGTTCACTGGACATTCTGGTAAACAATGCGGGTATTACTCGTGACGGTTTATTGATGAGGATGAAGGATGAGGATTGGGATAGTGTGATCGATGTTAACCTGAAAGGGACCTTTCTCTGTACTCGTGAAGCCATAAAGCTGATGGCCAAGGCAAAGAGCGGCCGAATCGTCACTATCAGTTCGGTAGTCGGCGAGATGGGAAATGCCGGACAGGCTAATTACTGCGCCAGTAAAGCCGGAATTATCGGTTTCACGAAAGCGGTAGCCAGAGAGTATGCCAAAAGAAATATTACGGTAAATGCTGTTGCTCCGGGATTCATTGAAACTGACATGACAGGTGTCCTGACCGAAGGTGTCAGGGAAGAACTCCTGAAGCAAATTCCGGTGAATAGATTCGGTTCTCCTGAAGACATTGCAAATGCTGTTTATTATCTTGTTTCCGGTCTGGGAAGCTATGTTACCGGTCAGGTTATTGCAGTAAATGGCGGTATGCACATGTAACAGGATGTTTCTGCAGCTGATTCATGGGTATCAGTATTGATCGCCTGTGGAAGTCCCGGCCAGGCGGCATGCCGTGACACAAGAGCTGGACGATTTTTGTCTATCGATCAAAAATACCTTTTGCAATTTTGTCATTTCATGTTAATAAGCAGAACAACTACATGGTTTGTATAACCGAAAAAAGCTAACTACTCGAATGGAGGTACTGTAAATGTCGTCAATAGAAAAAAGGGTTAAAGATATTGTTGCCGAACAACTGGGTGTTGATGAAGCTCAGGTTACTGGTGAGGCTTCTTTTATGGATGATCTCGGCGCTGACTCCCTTGACACGGTTGAACTCGTGATGGCCCTTGAAGAAGAATTTGATATTGAAATATCTGACGAGGACGCTGAAAAGATCGTAACCGTTCAGGACGCAATCGATTACATTGCCGATCATACCTAACAGGTATCGATAAACGTCGATGAGCAGTTTTGCCTCCGGACTAACCGGATGGTCAATGGATGTGTCGAAAGGTGGAAATGACGCACCAGGCTGCTAAACGACGGTATATGGTGGTATTTAACGTATCTCGGAGAGAGGGGGGTAACCCCCTTTCTTTCCGTTCATACTCCCTGACATTTGTTTTGCAGGGAGTTAGTGAGTATCGAGGAGCCTGTTTATATGAGAAGAGTCGTCGTGACGGGAGTTGGAGTCGTTTCGCCACTGGGTACCGGAAACCAGAAAAACTGGGATGCTCTTGTTGCCGGGGATTCAGGCATTGGCAGAATCACACGTTTTGACGCAACCGACTTTCCCGTACAGATTGCCGGCGAGGTAAAGGACTTCAATCCGGAAGATTTCATCGATAAAAAAGAAATCAAGAAGATGGACCTGTTTATTCAGTATTCACTGGGAGCTGCCCACTTTGCAATGCAGGATTCAGGTTTGCAGATAACCGAAGAAAATGCAAACCGGGTCGGGGTTCTGGTTGGTGCCGGATTGGGGGGACTCCCTACCATTGAAAAGTACCATCTTGCTCTTCAGGAAGGTGGCTACAAGAAGATCTCACCTTTTTTCATCCCGATGCTCATAACAAACCTTGCACCAGGGCATATCTCGATAAAGTATGGTGCCAAGGGCCCTAATCTTTCTTCCGTGTCCGCCTGTGCCACCGGTACACATTCCATTGGAGATGCATACCATATCATTCGGCGTGGTGATGCGGATGCAATGATTGCTGGTGGAACCGAGTCAACAGTTACACCGCTGGCCATAGGCGGCTTTGCTGTAATGAGAGCATTATCGACACGGAATGATGACCCGGCTGGAGCTTCCCGTCCCTTTGAAAAAAATCGTGACGGTTTTGTCCTTGCGGAGGGAGCAGGCATTCTTGTCCTCGAGGAATACGAGTCGGCCAAGAAACGTGGTGCCAAGATTTACGGAGAGATCGTTGGCTACGGCATGTCCAGCGACGCCTACCACTTGACTGCTCCCGCGCCCGACGGTGAGGGTGCAGCACGTTGTATGAAAATGGCTCTTGATAACGCAGGCGTGAATCCTGGCGAAGTTGAGCTCATCAATGCACACGGAACATCTACACATTTCAATGACTACTATGAGACTCTTGCTATAAAATCTGTTTTTGGCGAGCATGCAAAGAAGCTTATGGTAACATCTTCCAAGTCCATGACCGGGCATCTTCTTGGCGCAGCGGGTGGTGTTGAAGCAGCTTTGACCCTTATGACGATGGAGAAGGGCATTGTTACTCCGACGATAAACTACCAGGAGCCGGACCCTGACTGCGATCTGGATTATGTTCCGAACGCCGCAAGGGAAGCCAAGGTGACCTGCGCCATGTCAAACTCGTTCGGTTTTGGCGGTACCAACGCATCGCTTCTCTTCAAGAAAATATAGGGCAGAAAACATGATTGTGATCGGCAGTGACCATGGTGGTTTTGAACTCAAGTCGGCGATAAAATCCCTCTTGCTGGAGCGCTCAATTACTGTCCTGGATTTGGGGACAAATAACGGCGACGATTCGGTCGACTATCCTGATTTTGGTGAAAGTGTAGCCCGAAAAGTTTCCCTGGGCGAAGCGGAAAAAGGCATACTTGTTTGTGGAACCGGTATCGGCATGTCGATAGTTGCCAACAAGTTTCCCGGTGTACGAGCTGCTTTGGCAGCGGACACCTATATGGCAAAGATGGCAAAACAGCACAACAATGCAAATATTCTCGTTCTGGGTGGTCGTGTTCTCGATGAGAACGAAGCCTGTGAGATGGTGGCTACCTGGCTGGATTCTTCGTTTGAGGGAGGTCGCCATCAGGCTCGACTCGACAAGATCTCTGCACTTGAAACGGAACTCTACAAGTAGATCGCTTGTTAGTTGATACAACTGGCGAGATCTTGGCACAAACACCAATGAAAAGTTTACGGGACTAATAAAGTCCCGTTTGCTTTTTATCAACATTGAAGGAGATAGAGATGTCCATACTGGAAAGTTTTGATCCGCAGGTTGCTCAGGCAATTCGCCTGGAAACGGAACGAGAGGAATACAATCTGGAATTGATTGCATCGGAAAACTTTGTTTCCGAGGCGGTCATGGAGGCCCAGGGTTCGGTAATGACCAACAAATACGCTGAAGGATATCCCGGTAAGCGTTATTATGGCGGTTGTACAC
>JAQUHM010000300.1 GCA_028683595.1 Geobacteraceae bacterium
TCCGATCTGACAATCTGTTGTTGTCTTTGGCGCCGGCACCATCGGTCTTGGAACGCTCATGTGTGCCAAGGCTGCCGGTGCTTCCCAGGTTATCGTTGTCGAAATGTCTGCAGCCCGCAAGAAACTGGCTAAAGAATGCGGTGCCGACGTGATTCTTGACCCGAAGGAATGCGATGTAATAGCCGAAATCAAAAAAATAACCGGCGCAAAGTGCGGCGCCGACGTATCCTTTGAATGCATCGGCAATAAGTTTACCGCCCCTCTGGCCGTGGAAGCAGTCCACAACGTCGGTAAAGTGGTTATCGTCGGTATTTTCGAGGAGCCGAGTTCCTTCAACTTCTTCAGCCTCAGCGCCACCGACAAGGTTGTCATCGGAACGTTGGCCTATACCATCGATGATTTCCAGGGTGTTGCCAATCTGCTGGCAAGCGGCCAGCTGAAGGCAGAGCCGCTGATCACCGGTAGAATCAAGCTTGACGACCTCATCGAGAAAGGTTTCGAAGAGCTGGTCAACAACAAGGATTCTAACATCAAGATCATTGTAAGTCCCAACTAGAATGTGAAATTGCTTGTTGTGTGCCAGGAAGGGAGACTCTTCCCTTCCTGGTTCATAATTATATCGAGGGTTATATTTAGGACGAATAAACCAGTTTTTGATGCAAAGCTTACGTAACCAACTTGCTTAAACGTCAATTTGACTTGTGCTGATAACTAGAAAATCTTTATAGAAAAGGAGTTGCTACTATGGAACCATGGAGTGCAACGACGCTTATGTTTGTTTTCGGAGGGGGCATTGCTGGTGCGGCTTTTGGCGCTTTGTGGGCAATCATTATCTGTGCGCTTATCGTTCTTGTCGGCTGTGTAATCGTTATGTCGGGCGGGTCTGATTTCATGCTTCTACAGGTCGGCCTCGGGCCGTTATTCGGACCTCATGTGGGCGGCTTCGGCGCAGGTCTCGCTGCAGCAGCTTATGCGGCAGGCTACAAGAAGAACCATCCCGGTGGAGCGGCGAAGGACATTCTTTCTCCTCTGGTCGATACCTCGTGGGATGTTCTCCTTATCGGCGGTATATATTCGCTGGTAGCGCATGCATTCTTGCAACTGGAGGCACTGATTCCCATTATCAACCAGACTGACATGATTGCCTTCAATCTGGTGTTTCTCGGTTTTATCCTCCGATTCATGTTCTTCAAAGAGGGCATCTTCGGAGCTAAGGAATCTATCAAGACTAACGGTCTGCTGGGCACCGCCAATTACTCTATTTCCTGGGCCGGTTGGCAATCTCCCTGGGGCAAGCTCATTGTTCTTGCGATTGCTTGGAGCATTCTGTCATTAGGACTGGTCTCCGTCATCAAACCCGTACTTGATCCGCTGGCTGCAGCCGGTACGATTTCAGGGGCCGGTGCATTTGTAGTCCCCTATATCATTGGATGGGCCATTGCAATCTTTCAACTTATCTGCCTCCAATGCGGAACTGGGTCGATTCAGAAGGTGCCCATCTGGCATTGCCAGGCTATTTTGACCGCGCTGGCCTTCCTTATGACCGGCTCATTGGTAGTGGGGCTTATTGCCGGGGTGTTAGGTGCGATACTTCAGGAGCTCTGTGCGCGACTGTTTTATAACCATGCAAGTACCCATATGGATCCGCCGGCAACTGCTATCTGTTTCGGTACCCTGTTTATCAACCTATTGTTCAAGCCGGAGTTTCTGAATCTGACGCAATACCTCAAGTAAAGAGCTACTCCTGTCATTCTCATGAGTATTTAGGTTGTCATCACAAAAGGGTGTCCGGCCTCTACCGGGTACCCTTAATTAAACAAGGCAGGAACGTTCAGAAATAGCATTCTTATACGATTTGTTCAGCGTGAATTTAGTACGGTTGACTAAAACGCACTCTAGGGGGTTCTTATGAAATATCAAGGTAAAGGCAAGGTACTGAGAATTTATCTCAATAAGTATACCCATCAGGAAAAAGACTATCTGTACGAGGTAATCGTTAAAAAGGCTCACGCAATGGGTGTGGCCGGTGCGATGGTCTTCCATGGCATTGAAGGTTTTGGTTTCTGCTGCCCCGGATGCAAAACGCTTAATCTCGGCGTCGCTGCCTCTGTATGTCAGCCACTGATCGCCGAATTCATCGACAAAGAAGAAAATATAAATGCGCTTCTTCCCGTTGTGAAGCAGTTGATGAAAAAGGGTGGCATTGTTGTATTTGATGCTGATATCGATTTTGATAATTTTCAATAACAGAAACGTAGGTGTTAACTGGGAAAGAAGAAAAAATACTAGGAGGCATTACATGTTGGATAAGCCAGTATTTACCGGTGTTCTACAGATTGCCGTGGTTGTAAAAGATTGTGACGCTACGGTTCGTAAGTATGCTGACGACTACGGCATTGGACCATGGTCGATCTATGAGTTCAATCCGAATACCGTCAGTGACATGATCATTGAAGGCAAACCGGTCGAGTATGCAATGCGACTGGCCTTGGCCGACATCGGCGGGGTCCAGTGGGAAATCATCGAACCCAAGGATGACAAAAGTATTTATGCAACTTTTCTGAAGGAGCATGGTGAAGGCCTTCACCATGTGGCATTAGGCACAGAAAATTATGAGAAAACAGTTGAATTCTACAAGGAAAAAGGTCGTCCAGTTCTTCAGGGCGGAACCTGGGAAGGTTTGACATATACCTATCTCGACTCCCGAAAGGATTTGGGGATAATTGCCGAGATTTACAATCTTGTCCCGGATTTCAAATGGCCGGAACCTGAATCTGTCTACCCGGTGAAATAATCGGGAAGGAGGTCTGAGGATGGGTTTAAAAGCAGCTTTTATATTTGTGGCACCTGACGCGGATGCAGCAAAACATCAGGCAGTCATAGAGACTCCTATTGTTGAACTTACGGTTGTTGGTGTAAGTAACTATGCGGATGCGGCAACTGCTGCAAGAGGATTGGTGGAGCAGGGTATCGTTGCCATCGAACTTTGTGCCGGTTTTGGTGTCGAAGGAGTGGCTGCAGTGAAAAAAGCTGTTGGCAGCAAGGCTGTCGTTGGTGTCGTGAGGTTTGATAATCATCCAGGTCTTGACTTCAAGAGCGGTGATGATATCTTTTCATAATATACGATAGTAAGCAGTCAATAATCGTTCAAGTGGTTAAGGTGACAGTGAAACTTGGTAATTTTGCTGAGAAGGAAGCTATTGACTGTAAAATAGAAGTTTCTGTCAGAGAATAGTATGTTCACTGTTTCATTTATCCAGTGAACCATTTCTCTGGATCATTTTTGAGGGTACTTGTTGTTAGGAGCACGTTTATTAGTCTTTAGGGCACATTTTTTTGCTTATTAAAGCATCCGGAAAAGCCCAATCGTGCTTTTCCGGATTGTTTTATTTTAATTAGAGCCTGTCTTCTTGGGTTTTTGTAACAATAATTGACTGTTTTATTGTTTACATTCCATGCTAAAATACTACCAGGTTTTTATCAGTAAAATTAGATGATATTAGGTAGTTGACAGTGTCTTGGTTGTCTTTCATGGGAGGAAATGTCGTGAATGAAAAAGACTTGTCCAAACATGTGGAACGTGTAGAAAAACATGTGAGAGAAGGCATGGAGTTATTTGCTGAAACTCAGGCTGTGACATCCGACAATAATCACGTTCAGGGTTCTTGGAAGCGTTGTCTTACTCAATACAACATTGATCCTTCAACAAGAAATAAACCGAGAATTTTAACCGGCAGAGCCCTGAAAAATCATATCGAACCTCTTGAAGAGTTCCTTAGCATTGCAAAGGCCGGGATTCAAAGTTTTTATAAATCGGTCGGGAATGCAGGCTACATTATCCTTCTGGGTGATGCAAACGGCGTAACAATTGATTATCTTGGTAATCCCAAAGATGATCGGGAAAATCGGGATGCAGGACTCTATCTTGGGTCTGTCTGGACAGAGTCAATTGAAGGGACCTGTGGAATGGGTACTTGCATTGAAGAGAGGAAAGCAATTACCATTCATCGGGACGAGCATTTTCGAGCGCCAAACATCGGTCTCAGTTGCTCGACCACACCACTCTTCTTTCCGGACGGCTCCTTGCTCGGGACCCTGGACATTTCCCTCCTTCGCCCCCCCCCTGAAAAAAATTCTCAGCTGCTCGCCCTCCAGATTGTGAACGATTATGCGAGGCTGATTGAAAACGCATATTTCCTGCGTCTCTACAAGGAAAGCTGGATCATACGTTTTAATACTATGCAAGCCTTTGTCGAAGTCGTGACCGAGAATATTCTGGCCGTAGATTCCGAAGGGTTTATTGTCGCCGGTAACGCTGGTGCTCTGCGGGAAATTACTTTTCGTGACAATTGCAGCCCAATATCCCGTCACGTAAGCGATATTTTCGATCTTCGGTTCGATGACCTGATGAGTCATGCTCTGAATAAGACAACCACAATCATGCCGATGCGTACTGTGCGGACCGGGCGCCAATATTACGCAACTTTCAGAGCACCCGAATTTAAAATTATTCGTGTGCCGCAGGAGAATAGGTCTGAAGATTCACTATCGGCAGGCCAAAAAACCGCATCTTCCCTCATGACGCTGGAGTATCTTGCTGGCACCGATTCGAAGATGCTTTCCAACATCAATTGCGTGCGGAGAGTCATGAATAAGGATATCTCCATACTCCTGATTGGTGATACGGGTACCGGCAAAGAGGTGTGTGCCCGTGCGATCCATGACGCCAGCGACCGCGCAATGAAACCCTTTGTTGCGTTGAATTGTGCCTCGATACCGGAATCGCTCATTGAGAGTGAGCTTTTTGGGTACAAGCAGGGGGCGTTTACCGGGGCAAAAAGTAAGGGAATGCGTGGCAAGATACTCCAGTCAGACGGGGGGACACTTTTTCTTGATGAAATCGGCGACATGCCTCTCAGCCTTCAAACCCGCCTGCTCCGAGT
>JAQUHM010000301.1 GCA_028683595.1 Geobacteraceae bacterium
ACCCTTGACGTAACCGAAGAGTTCACTTTCGAGCAAATTTTCCGGGATGGCCGCGCAATTAACGGGAATGAACGGTTTGTCCTTGCGCTGACTATTGAAATGTAGCGCCCGGGCTACCAGTTCTTTACCTGTTCCGGATTCACCGAGAACGAGAGCTGTTGAGTCGGTATTTGCAATCCTTTTCATTCGTTCGAACAGCTTCTGCATGATAGGGGATGAGCCGATTATGTTTGCAAAATCATATTTATTGCGGAGCTGCTGCTTCAGGTAGACATTTTCCGAAAGCAGTTGGCGTTTTTCCAGTGCCTTCGAAATGGTAATGGAAAGTTCATCGAAACTCAGTGGCTTAGTAACGTAGTCAAAGGCGCCTTCTTTCATTGCCTTTACCGCCGTTTCGGCAGAAGCATGGCCGGTGATGAGAATGACCTCGGTGAAGGGAGAAAGCTCCTTGACCTGCTTGAGAATATCGATGCCGTTTATGTCCGGGAGAAAAAGGTCGGTGATAATAATGTCAAATTTTTCATGAGACAAGAAGGAGAGGGCGAGTTTGCCGTTTGCTGCTCCTCTGACGTTGAAACCGGTCATTTTCAGGAGTCTGATCAGAGAGTCTCGGCTGAGGTCTTCGTCTTCTACAAGGAGAATTTTTGCCCGTTCTTTCATCTGCTCACCTCTAGGTTAACTATTTCATAACATTTTCCCCTGTGACTGGCAAGACCCGAGTTTGACGGGAACAGATTATTCGTTATAATTAAAGTCTAATTTCACAGGGGATTTCATGAAAGTTGCAACGTTACTTCTTTTTCTGCTCGTGAACTTTGTTACGGCATCTTATGCCGAGCAAGCTACGATTCGCCTACTGGAGATTAACGGCCCCATAAACCCCGCGACCGCTGTCTACATCAGGAGAAACCTCCTGGAATCGGACCAAAACAAAGAAGCTCTCGTACTTATGGAAATGGACACCCCTGGAGGGCTGGACAGTTCCATGCGGGACATTGTTAAAAATATCTTCTCAAGCAAGGTGCCGGTTGTTGTCTATGTGTTTCCATCTGGGTCAAGAGCCGCGTCAGCTGGTGCAATCATCTCTCTTGCCGCTGATTTCTGTGCGATGGCACCCGGCACAGCCATTGGTGCTGCCCATCCTGTCACGATTGTTGGAAAACCCGATACTGTTATGCAGGAAAAGATTCTGAATGACATGCTGGCCTATGTAGAGGGGATTGCGGTAAGACGTGGCAGAAACTCTGAAATCATGCGACAGATGGTCAGCAAAAGTCTTTCCCTGCCAGCAGAAAGAGCCTTACAAGATAAGATTATTGACTTTATTGCCAACGACCGCACCGACCTTATTCGCAAGCTGAACGGAAAAACCGTATTGCGTGCAAGTGGTTCATTCCCACTGGAACTTAAAGATGCAAAGATTGTCTTACATGAGATGACTGCCCGGGAAAAGATACTTGATGTCATTGGTGACCCGAATATCGCCTATTTACTTATGATGCTAGGGTTTATTGGCCTCTTTTTTGATCTTTCAACTCCTGGAGTCATCCTCCCTGGAGTAATCGGTGCAATTTCCCTTATTCTGGCTTTTTTCGCCTTTCAGACTCTCCCCGTCAATTATGCGGGGGTGCTCCTTATTCTTTTGGCCCTTGTTTTTTTCATTGCTGAAGTCAAGATCGTCTCCCATGGAATGCTGACTGTTGGAGGGGTCCTTGCCATGATCCTCGGCTCACTGCTGCTATTTGACTCGCCGGAGCCCTACCTGAAAGTATCTCTTAGTATTATCCTGACCACGGATTTTCTTGTGACGGGATTTGCTATCTTTGTACTACGGAAGGCGATTGCTGTGCACCGGATAAAGCCCTTCTCTGGAAAAGAAGGGCTGGTAGGGGAAAAGGGTCATGCTGATTCCGATATCATGCCGGACGGGAAGGTTCTCATTCGGGGTGAATACTGGGAGGCCTGGAGCGACAATCCGGTATCCCGTGGCGAAAAGGTCATTGTCGTCTCAGTAGAGGGTATGAGGGTCAAGGTTGAGAAAGAGCTTGGAAAATGAAGGATCAGTTTTTTATTCTAGTGAGTACGTCTAGGGAGGGTAAAACATGGATTCCATTTCCGGATATTTTACGTATGTACCGATGCTCTTCATAATAATAGTCGGGTTCATGGTCGCAGCCAGTGCAGTCAGGGTTCTGCCAGAATACGAACGAGGTGTGCTCTTCAGGCTTGGCCGGTATACCGGGACCAGGGGGCCGGGGCTTTTTTTCATTATTCCCGGTGTTGACAAGCTCATACGTGTTTCTCTCAGAACAGTCGTTATGGATGTGCCGCCACAGGACGTCATTACCCATGACAATGTAACGGTCAAGGTTTCCGCAGTCATCTATTTTCGGGTCATGGAGCCTGAAAAAGCAATAATTGAAGTTGAGAATTTTCTTTACGCAACAAGCCAGCTTTCCCAGACAACACTTCGGAGTGTGCTCGGTCAAGTTGATTTGGATGAGCTTTTGGCCAATCGCGAAAAGATCAACCGCGAGCTCCAGGAAATTCTTGATCGCCATGCCGGGCCATGGGGGGTCAAGGTTTCAAATGTAGAGGTCAAGAACATTGATCTCCCTCAAGAGATGATGCGAGCCATCGCCAAGCAGGCTGAAGCCGAACGCGAGCGCCGGGCGAAGATTATTCATGCCGAAGGAGAATTACAGGCATCGGATAAACTTGCCAAGGCGGCAGCCGTATTGGCTCAGGAACCAATGTCTCTGCAACTTCGCTTCCTGCAAACGCTGACTGAAATCGGTGCTGAAAAGAACTCAACAATTCTCTTTCCCGTTCCGATCGATCTAATCAAAATGTTTCTGGATAAAAAGGGATAATTTCGTGCAGGAGAGAGAAGAGGGGCAAATTGTGTTTCATGAAGGAACGTGGCACTCTGTTCTTAGTGAGTCACATTGACCAACAAGAACGGGCGCAACCGATTTTCCGGCGCGCCCGTTCTTTCATATCTGGACAGATAGCCGGATTATATTATTTCAACGTTCGCCACTTTACGCAGTTTCTCAACTAATTCAGATATGCTCTGCTGAATTTTCTGAATTTTCAGGTAGTTAACGATTTCTGTTTTCACATCGCTGAAGGGGACGGTTCCCGCTGGTTTTTTATCAATTACTTTTATAATGTGATATCCGAACTGTGTCTCTACGACGTCACTGATCTCACCTGGCTTAAGAGAAAATGCTGCGGCTTCAAATGTAGGAACCATCTGTCCTTTACTGAAGGAACCGAGATCACCTCCCTGTGGAGCGCTCGGACACGTTGAGTTTGTTTTCGCCAGAGCAGCAAAATCTTCACCGGCTTTAGCACGTTTGAGAAGTGCCTCGGCCTTTTCTTTCGCCTTGCTCTTCTCTTCAGCGGTAGACTTTGGGTCAACTCCGATGAGTATGTGACTTGCATGAACTGTTTCCGGCTGTTTAAACTTGTCACTATTATTGTCATAGAATTTCTTTGCCTGATCGTCAGAGATAGAAATTTTCGAAGCAATATCCTTTTCAATCAGATTATTGATGTATATCTCTTTACGGGCGAACTCCTCAAGGTCCTTTTCCGAAAGGCCGCTAGCCTTAAGAGCCTTTTCATAGGCTTCTGTGCTGGGGAATTTGGTTTTTCCCTGTTTCATCTGAGTTTCCACAAGGTTATTGATATCTGCAATAGGCAACTTCTTTCCGGCCTGGTACAAGAGTTCAGCTGATATAAGTTGATCAAGAACATCTGAGTCTGCCTTTTTCTTCTCTTCTGCTGTCAGCTCTTTTTTGTTCTGACTCTGGGCGAGCATGAATTTCGTTGCTCGTTCGAGTTCCTCCCGCGTGATCGGAGTTCCATTCACTTTGGCGACAATGCTCGAGGTAGCGGGAGACACTACTGTTGTTTTCTTTGAAGATGTTTTTTTCTTTTCAGCACTGAAAGCCGTCCCGGTCAGGGCGATTGCAACAACGAGTGATACGACAATCGAGCGGAGAGTCGATTTCCTGAAAGCTTGCATCTTGGAGTACTCCTTTACGGTTTATTTTCGCAAAAACGTTGTAACTATACCATGCAGATTTGGTTATTCAAAGTTCTATTGTACGTCTCTCTCCCTGTCTCCTTACAGAACGAATATTTTGCCGCCCAGTCGGTTTAACTGTGTAACATATCTTCACATATATACTCGTAACCCTTCGATGCTTTTACTCAAACCGCCTATTTCCACATAAGTAAAGTGTGGTTTTTGCGTTTGGATATTTCGATGGGATTACAAATATTTTCACATATAGAAGATTATTTGGCTTATTGTAAAAAAACGTCATGGTTGATAGAAGGTTGACTTTGAGCTCTTATTTTGGTTTTATAAGACACTTATCTTTCAATGCAGGTAAGTTGTCTTGACCTGTACGAGTTGTTATTTAGTTTCCGTGTGTTACCCTCATTTTTTCAGGGAGTTTAAAATGGAAAAGAAAAAGTTCAAGAAAATACTTGCCGCTAATCGTGGCGAAATAGCCATCCGCATCTTCAGGGCATGCAGCGAGCTTGGCATTGGGACTGTTGCGATTTATTCCCAAGAGGATAAGCTCTCCCTTTATCGCTATAAGGCAGACGAGGCTTACCCTATCGGGAAAGGTAAAAGCCCTGTAGATGCCTATTTAGGAATCGATGAAATCATTGCTTTGGCAAAGGATAAGGGGGTGGATGCTATCCATCCCGGGTATGGTTTCCTTTCAGAAAATCCGGAGTTTGCCGAAAAATGCGAAAATGCCGGAATTGTTTTTATCGGGCCTACTGCTGAAATGCAGCGTAGGGTAGGGGACAAGATTGCTGCGCGCAAGGTTGCCATTGAGGCTTCAGTCCCGGTAATACCTGGAACAGATGACCCTATTGAAAAAGATGCCGAGGCTCTCGCTTTTGCAG
>JAQUHM010000302.1 GCA_028683595.1 Geobacteraceae bacterium
ATGATGAGTTATATCATCAGTGAAGGCCTGCAGAGCTCCGAGTACATTGCGGAACGGACCGAAAAATATGAGGATCTGGTTACGGCTCTCGCTGACTTTACCCCTGAGAAGGCCGCTGAAATCTGTGGTGTGTCTGTAGAGGACATAAAGGCTGCAGCTCGTCTCTATGCCCAGGCGCCCAAAGCGGCAATCTTCTATTCCATGGGTGTTACCCAGCATACAACCGGTACGGAAGGGGTTATGACGCTTTCCAACATGGCTATCCTGTGCGGGAATATCGGTATTGAATCAGGCGGGATTAACCCGCTGCGCGGTCAGAACAATGTTCAGGGTGCCTGCGACATGGGTGGACTTCCGGGAGACCTCCCCGGCTACCAGAAGGTGGCAAATCCCGACGTTATTGCCAAGTTCGAAAAGGCCTGGGGTGTCAAGCTTTCCGACAAGCCCGGACTTACTCTTACCGAAATTGTTCACCAGGCTGGCCACGGTGACATAAAGTTCCTCTATATCATGGGTGAGAATCCGATGGTCTCCGACCCTGACCTGAATCATGTTGAAGAGGCGCTGAAAAAAACCGAGTTCCTAGTCGTACAGGACATTTTCCTAACCGAAACCGCACAGTTGGCAGATGTTGTCCTGCCGGCTGCTTCCTTTGCCGAGAAGGATGGTACTTTCTCTAATACGGAACGTCGTGTCCAGCGGGTCCGCAAGGCCATTGAGCCGGTCGGTAAGTCCAAGGCGGACTGGGTTATCCTGATGGATATACTGAACAGGCTCGGTATCAAAGAGCAGTACAGCACCCCATCGGAAATCTTTGCTGAAATATCCTCTGTTACACCTTCATATGGCGGAATCAGCTATGACCGGCTGGAAGAGTTAGGCAGTCTCCAGTGGCCTTGCCCGACAGTTGATCATCCGGGTACCATGTACCTTCATAAGGCTGCAATTGCCCGAGGGAAAGGTTTGTTCCGGCCAACGGAGTACAAGCCGAGCAATGAACTTCCCGATGCTGAGTATCCATGTGTTCTTACGACCGGCCGTGTCCTCTACCATTACCACACCCGTACCATGACGGGCAAAGTTGACGGCCTGAACAAACTCAGTCCTGAATCCTTCATCGAGATCAACCCGGTTACTGCGCAGAGTCTGGGTATTGTTGACGGTTCCAAAGTCTGCGTCTCTTCTCGCAGGGGTGAGATTACAACGGTTGCCAAGCTTACCCGCACAATAAAGGACGGCGTTCTGTTCATGCCGTTCCACTTTGCCGAAGGCGCGGCAAACGTGCTTACCAATCCGGTTCTTGATCCAATTTGCAAAATTCCGGAATACAAGGTTTGTGCGGTTAAAATTGAGCCATTTGATCGTGTCTCGGATTACGTTTGATTCAGGCATTTTAGTCTCCGGCGTCTCCTTCCTGAAGGTGACGCCGGGCGTTATGCGAGAAAAGTACTTACCGTACCAACGTAATTATATTCTTCAGGTTTCTATACGTTAGCAGTGTAGAAAACAAAATACTATTTTAGGGGGAGTAACAATGAGTAACGAGAATCTTATGTCGAAACGGTGGTTGGTTGCCATCATGGGAACCCTTCTACAGGTTTGCCTGGGAACCGTCTACGCTTGGAGTTTTTTCCAGAAGCCGATTATGAAGGCTAATGGATGGAACAATACCCAGGCTGCCTGGGCGTTTAGTCTGGCTATATTCTTTCTTGGTTTGGCAGCTGCCTGGGGTGGGATGAATCTGCCGAAGTACGGTCCCCGCAAGCTTGCCATGGGTGGCGGCTTATTGTTCGGTATCGGCTACCTGATCGGTGGCTATGCCCTTTCCATTCAGAGCCTTCCGCTTCTCTACATCGGCTATGGAGCAATTGGCGGAATGGGTCTTGGACTTGGTTATGTTACACCGGTGGCAACTGCTGCAAAATGGTTCCCTGACAAGAAAGGTTTCATTACCGGCATGGTTGTCATGGGTTTCGGCTTCGGCGCGTTGGTCATGTCCAAGGTTCTCGCACCGATGTTCATGGCTCAATTTAACAACAATGTATCCTCGGTGTTTTATTCGCTCGGTATCGTAATGCTCATCCTGACCCTGCCTGCCGGCTACTTCCTGGTGAATCCTCCCGCTGGCTTCGTACCGACAGGATATACTCCCGCTGCAATTTCTGCAGCTAACCAGGCTTCTCAGGATTCCGTTACTTCAAAACAATGCATTCTCTCACTGCGCTTCCTGCTGATGTGGGTCGTGTTCTTTTTTAACATCATCGCCGGCATTATGTTTATCGGCTTCCAGTCACCGATGATTCAAGACCTGCTGAAAAAGACCTTGGATCCGGCTACCCTGACCGATCCGAAGGTGATTGCTTCCCTCGCCGTTTCCGGTGCTACCCTGATTGCCGTCAGCTCGATCTTTAACGGTGTTGGCCGCTTTTTCTGGGGTGGATTATCCGACAAGATCGGCCGCGTGCAGACCTTCCGCCTCATTCTCGGCAGCCAGTTCCTGGTCTTTGTTGGCCTGATGTTTGTGACCAACCCGATCGTCTTCGGCGTGCTGGTTTGCTACATCCTTCTATGCTACGGCGGCGGTTTTGGTTCCATGCCTTCCTTCGTACTTGACGTATTCGGCGCCAAGCACATGCCGGTGGTGTACGGAGTAATCCTCACTGCCTGGGGTTGCGGCGGAATCGTCGGTCCGCAGATTGTCGCATTCCTTAAGGATAACTTTGCTGCTCAGGCTGCTCAGTACACCTTCGTGAGCGCAGCTGCTTTGCTGATGTCAGGCCTCCTACTCACTTTAGCTTTGAGTAACAAACGTTATGAGCCAAAAGCAGTCGGTCAGGAAGTCAAGCCTCTTCCGGCAGCTGACTAATCCGAAATTTGCTGAACAGAAAGGGCGGATAGCGATGTCCGCCCTTTTTTTTTCCGGGGTATAGCAGAAGGTCTCCAGCTTTGGCAGAATATGGTGATTGTGACAGATCCCAATACGTTGTGATTGGTGAGTGTCTTTCTTGTCTTGTCCATGGTCAAAAAATCGTTTATGTTTACTATGCGTTTTTGGTAAAATAGGCGACAAAAAAACACGTGAAGAAAGCATCGTTGATTGACGTGTTTTTTTGCTTGAATAACTTTGACAGGGGTTCCTGGCTGTAATCAGAACCTCGGGACAAGAGGATACTCATGGAAGATATTGCCAAACTTATTGATGGCTTCAAGCAATTTCAGGAACGGTATTTCGGAGAGGAAAGCTCACTTTTTACTGATTTGAAATGTGAGCAGAAACCGAAGACCCTGGTCATTGGCTGCAGCGATTCCCGCGTGGACCCGGCTCTTCTCACAGGGTGCGACCCGGGTGAGTTGTTCGTTGTACGAAACGTTGCTAATCTGGTGCCTCCCTGTGAGCATGACAGCTCGTATCATGGGGTCAGTGCTGCCCTTGAGTATGCTGTCTGTTGTCTGGAAGTGGAGCATATTATCATTTTAGGGCATTCCGGTTGTGGTGGGATCCTGGCGTTGCTTGAGGGCACTTCGCAAGGGACTAACAGTGAATATATCAGCAAATGGGTGGAAATTGCCGGACGCGCCCGTGATATTGTAAAACGACATATGGCTGATAAACCGCCCCATTTACAGGCTGAAGCCTGTGAGCAAATCTCAGTTCTGATCTCGTTGGAGAACCTTCTTACCTTTCCTTGGCTCAGTGAAAGAGTTGAGGCCGGCACCCTCTTTCTGCATGGCTGGTATGTTGACATCTCTACGGGGAACCTGTTCCACTACCTGCCGACATCGGGACGGTTCGAACTGCTTGTCTGAGGATGCGGACCGACAAACAGATTCGATCAATTAATTCCAATATTTTGTTTGTAATTTCCCTTGAATCAGAATCATGTCTGGAATAGTATTATAACGTTTTGCTAAAATCATTGTAGGCGAGAGGAACCGGGATGCTTGTGTTTTACGAAAGTTATAGCTATGAACCCTTTTAATATTGCCATTTTTTCTGTACTCCTCATGTTCTCCCCCGTTATTCTCTCGCCCTGCTGCGCAAGATTCCGGAACTTCAACATTAAGCTTTCTTTTACCATTACTGCTGCGGCATCATTCGCGGCTGTCATTGCCGGAATCATGGCTGTCCAATTCGGCACAAATACCTCGGCCGTCTTGCAAATGGGATTGCCGGACCTCCCCTTCCATCTTCGGCTCGACCCACTGTCAGGATTCTTCCTCTGCGTGATCGGCCTGCTGGCCTTTTTTGTCTCGATCTACTCGCTTGGCTACGTGAAGGATTTTGCCGCTAACCGGTCAGTGGTCAGATTCGTAATCTTTTATTCTCTTTTTATCGCCGGGATGTTCCTGGTGGTCCTTGCCGATGATGCATTTTTCTTCCTCGTTGCCTGGGAGTTGATGGCAGTGTCGTCCTACTTTCTGGTCATATATGAGGACGAAAAGAAGGAAAACGGGCGGGCTGCATATCTTTATCTGGTTATTGCCCACATTGGAGCAATTGCCATCCTTCTTTCCTTTGGGGTGATGGCAGGACTGTCAAACGGTTTTGAGAGCTTCCAGGGGTACACCTTTGACTCGATGCGTGCCACTCACTATCCTCTTGGCTGGGCAACCGTGGCCTTTCTCCTCGCGTTCTTCGGTTTTGCCGCCAAGGCTGGGGTGATCCCGCTCCATGTCTGGCTTCCGGAAGCTCATCCTGTCGCACCTTCCAACGTCTCCGCGCTCATGAGCGGAGTCATGCTAAAGACCGCTATCTATGGTATTATCCGCATAACCTTTGATTTTCTGCAGGATTACCCTTGGTGGTGGGGGGGGATCGTGCTTGCACTCGGCCTGATCTCGGCTGTCCTCGGTGTTCTATACGCACTTATGCAGCACGACCTGAAGAGACTGCTTGCCTACCCCTCGGTGGAGAATATCGGCATCATC
>JAQUHM010000303.1 GCA_028683595.1 Geobacteraceae bacterium
TACCGGTTCACCGACGGCATGCCACCAGTGGAAATCCTGTCAAAGCTTGTCAACGGTGACGTATTTGAAGTCCGGTTCGTCGTTCCCGAAGGGTACTCCATCTACCAGATAGCAAAACTGCTTGATACCCGGAAAATATTTCCAAAGGATAACTTTCTCAGGGAATGTTTTGACAAAAACCTTCTCAAGGAACTGCAAATCCCGGCAAAGAGTGTTGAAGGATTTCTTTCCCCCCGCACCTATACCATCAAGCCTGGCACGGATGCGGCAACCCTGATCAGGGAGATGGTAGCACAGTTCCGCTCAACCTATACCCTCAAATATGCCAAAAAGACGCAAAGCCTCGGGCTACGTGATCAGGATGTCATTACCCTTGCTTCCATGATTGAAAAAGAAGCTGTCGTTCCAGCGGAACGTCCACTTATCGCCTCGGTCTTTCTTAATCGTCTAAAAATGGGCATGCCGCTTCAGAGCGATCCCACTTCAGTGTACGGCATCCGTGCCTTTGCCGGAAAAATTTCCAAAAAGGACATACTCCGCGACAGCGACTATAACACCTACCACATACAAGGACTCCCTCCCGGCCCCATCGGTAACCCGGGAGAAGAATCAATTGAAGCGGTACTTTCCCCTGCTCAGACCCAATACCTGTACTTTGTCGCCAGAAAGGACGGCACGCACCAGTTCTCGGCAACTCTCGACGAGCATAACAGGGCCGTAGAAAAATACCTCAAATAAAAGAGTAGGCAAACAACTACCAATCGCGTTCTCATTATTGAACCTTATGCAAATCCCAACCTTTCTCTTTGTCAAATTGGTAATCCTTGCTATAATCAACTTTCATTTTGAATGGAAAGCCGCAGCACAGCATCTGCTGCAGTAAACTCGCCCGGTGGGGCTGACTAAGATAGATTGCCGGAGACTTTCCGCAGACTAATTCTGAAAATCTGTGTCTGCTATCGTATGGTTTAGCATGAGAAATGAAAGCCCTCCAAAAACTGCTCTTCGAATCATTTCATTAATTCAGGCCCTAACGCTTCTCGCTTTCATTCTTGTACTTGCCTTCGGGTGTCGCCCCGATAAGCCTTCACCAAATCCCTCGGCCCTCTTGCTCAAGACACGGATCCAGGCAAACCTTGATCTTTTTATTCCCGAACTCACGGAAAATCTTGCCAAGAAAAGACGCAAGAAAGTCAAAACAATTCTTGATAATTTCTATGCTCGAATGAACGGACCGGGTGACGGTTCACCCTTCTTCCTGGCAATCTTGGACAAACACGGGGTAACTGTCACGCGAAGGACACAAACGTCACTATCCGGTAGCCAGAACTACGGCAATTACCAAGTTGTCTTGAACGTCCTTCAGAAAAAAAGAACCTTCACGTCAAGCTTGTACCTCCAGGGAGGAGGGAAAGTCTATATTATCTGTGTTCCTCTCCTTGACAGCGTAAAACTCACCGGCGTCATCATCATTGGGATTGATTCCGAGTTTTTACGTCAGGCAGGGATTACGGAGTCGCAGTTCATGTCTCTGGACTTTAACAACCAGGCTTACAGCACGCCATGAATAGACACCAGAAAATGACCCATGACTTTTCCCTACAATTTACTGGAGACAGAGGCGGACTGATCCTTCTCGACCTATCAGGTCACCTGTCTATCCGGAACCTGACATCTGTACAGACTGAATTCCGATCAATTGTTGAAAAGTTGCAACCCTCCGGCCTGACCATTAACTTGGCGGGAGTCAACTACCTGGACAGCGCTGGCGCACTGGCCCTCCTGGAGATGGATCAATACTCGGAACATGCAGCCATCCCCTGTTCCTATGAAAACATGAGTAAAGAGATTCGGGGAATTCTGAGTTTAATCGACCGCTCGGCGGTTATGACCCCGCCCCCTCCTTTGAAAAAACCCTCCGACATGCTCCTCGAGCAAGTCGGGGAAGCGAGTTTAACGGTTTCACGAGACTTCGTCAGTCTGCTTACCTTTCTCGGCGACATGCTGGTGGCACTCGTACAATCGATTCTCACCCCCCGCTCGGTACGCTGGAGAGACGTTTTATTCTATGTAAAAAGGGCCGGCCAGGACGGCCTGCCCATCGTTGCACTGCTTAGTTTCCTCCTCGGCATGATCATCGCTTTCATGTCATCTCTCCAACTCAAGCAATTTGGCGCAAATCTGTATGTTGCATCTCTCGTAAGTTTTGGAATGGTTAGAGAACTGGGCCCCATTATCACGGCAATTATTTTTGCAGGTCGCTCCGGGTCAGCCTTTGCGGCTGAAATAGGCACTATGATGGTCAACGAGGAAGTTGACGCGTTGGTTACCATGGGCTTCAACCCGACCCGCTTTCTTGCCCTTCCCAAAGTTCTTGCTGCCATGCTGGTTGTTCCGCTGCTGACTCTCTATGCTGACCTGTTCGGAATACTCGGGGGAATGACGGTCGGGGTTCTCGGATTCGACCTGACTGTTTTTACTTTTACTACCCAGACCATCAAGAGCATCAGTATCTTTGACATAATCTCCAGCCTCTTCAAAACGGTGGTCTTTGCCATACTGATCGCAGGAATCGGCTGCCAGAGAGGATTCCGTGTCCGGGGAGGTGCAGAGGCAGTGGGGAAATACACCACATCCGCAGTGGTAGCAGGGCTCTTCCTCATAATTGTCGCTGATTCACTCTTTGCCATCATATTCTATTACATCCACTAACGGACCGGCAGCTTCTTGTTTTCACCCGAAAGTCATGATGTGATCAGAAAATGAGCTGGCCCCTCCAATACTCGCAGGATTGTAGGGACCAATAATCGCTACTGCCGATACTTTGAATCGAAAGGCTGACTTGTGACCATGCCGGAAATACCACCGATAATCGTTGTTGAAAACCTGACTGCTCAGTACGGGGAAAACATCATTTTCCGCGATGTGAACTTCCAGGTCATGAAGGGTGAAATCCTGGTAATTCTCGGGGGAAGCGGCTGCGGCAAATCTACCCTTTTGAAACATATGTTCGGACTATACAAACCCGCTGCCGGCCGAGTCCTCATAAACGGAATCGATGTGGCCACGGATGACGAAGCCGCACTGAAAACTCTCCGGGAAAATTTTGGAGTACTCTTCCAGTCAGGCGCTCTTTTCGGTTCCATGACACTGGCGGAGAATGTATCACTGCCCCTTGAAGAATACACCGACCTTAGCAGAGAAGACATAGACAGGATCGTGCGCATGAAATTAAGTATGGTCAACCTGACCGGGTACGAGCAACACCTGCCGTCTGAACTCTCGGGAGGAATGAAAAAAAGGGCCGGCCTTGCCCGAGCCATGGCCCTCGACCCGACCGTCCTCTTTTTCGATGAACCATCCGCCGGACTGGACCCGATCACTTCCGCCGAACTGGACATTCTAATGAAACAGATAAATTCGGGACTCGGAACCACGATGGTGGTAGTAACCCACGAACTGGACTCACTCTTTTCCATTGCCCATCGTATAGTCATGCTGGACAAGGAAGCCAAGGGAATCATCGCCGTGGGTGACCCATGGGAACTGAAAAAATCTTCAACCGACCCGCGAGTCAGAAATTTCTTCAACAGAACTCCGGCAGGAAACGATTCAGAAGGAGCGTAACTGCGATGTCAGGAAAAACCTCAAAGTTTTTAATTGGACTCTTTGTGATGGGCGGTACCATCATCGGCGCTGGAATCATTGTCTGGATCGGCGCATCAAAATATTTCCAGAAAGGCGCCACCTACGTGACGTTTTTCGATGAATCAGTCCAGGGATTACAATTGGATTCCAGCGTCAAGTACCGTGGCGTAGATGTGGGAAGGGTTGAGAGAATTCGTGTAGCCCCCGACTACAAGCTGGTGGAAGTGGTGATGAAGGTCGAACTGGAAGGAGACCTGCAACAGAATACGGTAGCCCAGCTCAAAACCGCCGGCATCACCGGAATTGTCTTTATTGAACTGGACCGGAAAAAACCGGGAGACCCCGATTTTGCCCCTAACATCGACTTCGCTGCGGAGTACCCCATTATTCCCTCACGACCTTCGGAACTTCGGCAACTACTTTCCGGTGTCGACGAGGTTCTGCAGAATATCAAGAAAATCGATTTTGAAGGGCTCTCCGACCAGTTCAAATCGGTAGGCAAGGCAACAGAAAACCTTCTTGCGGGAAAACAGCTGAAAAACATCATGACAAATCTTGAATCAACCTCAGCAAAGATGGAAAGAGTTGTTGCAAAAATTGACGATACAGTTACAGAAGGCAAACTTGATGATATCCTGACGGAAGCAAGAAACTCCCTGACAGAAACAAAAAATCTTATCTCCTCTGTCAGAAAAGAAGTTGAGTCTCTCAAGCTTGCGGACACCGCAGATAAAGCCAACCACCTTGTGGAAGGAATCGACAGAAGAAGCCGTGCCATCACCTCAGAACTCAGGGATACCAGTGAAAATCTCCAGCAGGCCTCTGAGACGCTGCAGACGCTCCTTGACAGGCTCAACAATACACCATCAGACCTGATCTTCAGCTCTCCTCCCGCTGTACGGCGGCAGTAAAAAGCTCGACGAGGTAACAAATGACCAGAAACCCGTTTACTGTAATACGAATGAAAGTGAAAAAACTAAATACCAAGACCCCCTACCTAGTGATTCTCATTATGTCCCTTGCTCTCTTTACCGGCTGCATCAAGAGAGGTGCTCCATCCACTATTGTAGAAAAATACACCTTTGAATATCCATCACCGGATTTCCCGGAGATTGCTAAAACTGATCAGACGATAAAAATTGAATCATCCCGGCGGCGGAAATGGCGGCCATCCAGAAGTTGTCCAATCCTTCGAATCCCTACGCCAACAGCGGCGGGGAGGTGCTGCCGATGACGGCGCTGGCACCGATCCTTTCT
>JAQUHM010000304.1 GCA_028683595.1 Geobacteraceae bacterium
TACGTATGGGAGCCCGATGGCATTCGCCACACCATGCGGCAGACCGCAATGAGCGCTCAGCGGATGTGCTATGGAATGAACCAGGCCGAGGACCGCGTTGGTAAAAGCGAAGCCGGCCATCATGCTTCCAAGCAGCATTGCCGAACGGGCTTCGAGGCATGAACCATTTTTTGTTGCTTTAATTATATTATTAGAAATGAGCTCTATGGCCTTCAAGGCAATAACGTCCGTGGGAATCATGGCCGCTTTGGAAACATAGGCTTCTATGGCATGGGTCAAAGCGTCCATGCCGGTTGAAGAAGTAATCTTCGCCGGCATCCCGACGGTTAAAAGCGGATCGGCAAGGGCTATGGCTGCACCGACGAACTGGCCGCCGATGATCATTTTCTTGGTACGGGCAGTATCGGTAACGATACTGAAGGCAGTGACTTCACTTGCGGTACCCGCAGTCGTCGGGATAGCAATCAGGGGTTTGCCGGGAACTTTTACCATATTGATGCCTTCGTACTGGTTGATGGGTGACGGGTTGGTGAGGAGGATGTTGATGGCTTTCGCGGAATCAATGGTACTGCCGCCGCCGCAAGCCACGATGATGTCCACGTTGGCTACACGGGCCAGTTTCGCGGCCTCCTCAACCATGGTATCGGGGGGATTGGGGAGTACGCCGTCGTACTCTATTGCCTCAACGCCGGCATCTTTCAGGGATGTAATCAAGCCATCCACGATACCCGCCGCTTTCACTCCTTTGTCGTACATTACGAACGCCTTTTTCGCCCCCATACCCGCTGCCATTTCGCCCAGTTTTTTTGAAACACCTTCACCGAAATACACAAAACTAGGGATGCCGAACATGAATTCCATAACATTCTCCTTTTCGTATTGTTTGGTTTTTCTCTGATTCGATTCGCCCATGTCAGCAAAATGAAATGCTTTTAAACCCCCTTTCGTAGTAGCCTTCAATTTCCGTTTATGAAATTTCTTTTTACTGACACTAAACATCAAGAGCAAAGGTGATACCATCTTTTGTTAAAATAAGGAGAGCTGGAGAAACATATTGGGGAGCGATTAGTCACAGGAAGGGTATTTTACTTTTGAAATCGGCATAGTACCGAAGGAGTGGGTGGGTTCCAGGTCTTCATCTTTTAATGAGAAGCTGAAGCTGGAGAGCGATAGCAGCGTGGCTGACAGTTAAATAACTTTACTAATAATTAAAATCTTATACGATTTGTTAAATAATTTAACTCACTAAATAGAATGATTGGACGCAAAAGAGAAGTACCGCAGGTAGTTGGCAAAGGTAGGTACTGAAGGACAACTTGTCTTGGCTGGCAAAGCGGATTCCCCGGTCAAAACCCTCGCCGAAACCAGACAATGTGCCCGGTAAATTCATAAATCCTCTGCTACAATGAAATCGCCCAAAACCATGTAATGCGATAACAACGATCCGGAATTGCCAGGCAATTTTCACTTCAGATGGTTCCTGTTCCCGAAACATATGCTATGGCTTGAATGTTGCTGTTTGGATAAAGGTTGCAAAAGCAATAAACATACCTTCTACACTGCCGAGGATCGATGGTTTTTTGTCAACTGCGGCGTTGAAGGCAGCTTCGGTTTCACGCAAAGTAAAAAGGAGAGCATAATGGACAATTACACGATTGTACGCATGGAACATCTGAACCACTACGGCTACCTGTTTGGAGGGACGCTGCTCCGTTGGGTGGACGAGTTCGCCTGGATTTTTGCTTCATTGGATTTCCCGGGCTGTACCCTGGTAACAGTGAACATAGACCAAGCAAGCTTCAAGAAACAGATTGTAAGCGGATCAATTCTGCGCTTCAGCATACTTCCGATTCAACGGGGCACAAGTTCGATTTCTTATTCTGTTGATGTTTATGCAGATGCACCAGGAGCAACGGAGGAAAAGATGGTATTTTCAACCAAGGTAACCTTTGTCCGGATTGATGCAGAAGGGCGGAAAACCGCACTGCCCAATACCTCGGGGTTACGCTCCGAAGCGGGCACGGTCACAAGGCCTGCATGAGATTACGGGGTGGGTGTTTTCAGATTTTCATTTTGCTTGATTTTGGCATAGAGGGTCGGCTTGCTGATGCCAAGGCGTTTCGCTGCTTTTGCGATATTTCCGGCTTCCATGTGTAACGCCAGCTTTATTGCTATTCCTTCGGATGTTTTCAGCAGATCCGTGCACTCACCGCAGCACATCTCATTTTTCAGCTGTGCCTCCAGTTTTGTCACAGGATTTTCGGTGCTTCTGGCCTGGCCATCAGGTTCCGGCAGAAGGCCGGTAGTCAGCTTGTTGTCAGAGTCTGACAAAGCAACGGCTCTCTCAATCACGTTGCTCAGTTCCCGAATATTGCCCCGCCAGGGAAGGATGGCAAGAGCTTTGATGAACTCGGGGCACACATCGTAGGTACTGAGGGAGGACTCTCTTGTCTGCAGCCGAAGCAAATGAACCGTCAGCAAAGGAATATCCTCAACTCTGTCTCTCAGGGGAGGCAGTTTAATGACGATGGTACTAATCCGATAATAGAGATCCTCACGGAAATTGCCATCATCCGCATCCTTCAGCAGGTCCGTTTTGGTGGCTGAGATAATTCTGACATCGATGGGGATTTCTTCGATGCTGCCTATGCGCGAAATCTTCTGCGTGGAAAGCGCACGAAGCAACTTGATCTGTGCATTGAGCGGCATACTTTCAATCTCATCCAGAAAAAGGGTACCACCTGAAGCCAGTTCAAGTTTGCCGGGTTTCCCCCCCTTGAGGGCGCCGGTAAAAGCGCCGGCTTCATAGCCGAACAATTCACTCTCGATCAACTCGGGAGGAATTGCTCCACAGTTTATGGAAACAAAGGGAGAGGCATTCCTGGGACTTGAATTGTGGATGGCCTGGGCAAACAACTCCTTGCCTGTGCCGCTTTCGCCGTGAATCAGGACCGCGGCGCGGGTTCCGGACACTTTCCTGGCAAGGTTTTTCGCGAAAACAAGATCCTTGTTTTCGCCGATAATATCTTCAAAAGTATAGAGCGCCTTGTTGCCTCGAATCTTTTGAAATGACTTGTAGACAGTGTCGGTGTCTTCCACAAACACTATTTTTCCCTTTGGTTCATTTTTTGTGTTGACCAGGTTCTGGGTCGAGACGAGGAGTGATTTCTTTCTTCCGCTCCTGGCAAAGATAACTTCCTTGTTGTCAAGCGTTTCTGTTCCGTTGAGGCAGCGTGATGCCGCCAGGAACGCATCCAGCGCTTCCTTGTCTTTCTGACCAGGCTGAATGTTCAACAGGTTGACCAGTGCGGTGTTGTAATATTTTATCTGGTTATCCTTGTTGATATATATGACGCCCTTGGGAGATTGCTCCATGATGTTGTTTGCCGCCAATTCATAGATATCCAGTTCTTCAAGGGCGGTCTGTATCAACGCACGGTTGTCGAAAATGCTTGCCAGACAGGAAACGAGACCCAGAGCTCCAAAAAAGTAATTGTCAAGATGAGAAAAGATATTCAACGCTCCGACAGTTTGCCCCTTGGTGTCATGAATCGGCGCCGAACAGCAGAAATAGTCGTGCAGGTAATAGTTGTAGTGCTCCGCACCAATGATCTGCACCGGCTTATTTTCGCTCAGCGCCAGGCAGACGGCATTTGTACCGAGCACCTTTTCCGATAAATTGCCAAGCATTTTCGATTCAACTTCATCGTACGGTTTGTCGGAGTTTGTGTCCGTAAACATGGCAAGATGAATGCTTTGGGCAGATTTGTCGAACAACTGAAGATTCAACTGATTCTTGATTATTATTTCTTCGATGATGGGAATTACGCTGCCAAAGGCCTTTAATAGTTCGTCATGAGAGAGCTTCTGTTTCTCGGCATCTTCTTCCGATATGATTTTTATGCCAAAAGAGTTATACGGTTCAACTCCCGCAATCTTGCTTCTTCTCCATGACGAGACAATCAGTTGTCGAACAATTCCCAGATCAACGGACTCTCCCTGGACAAAACGTTCCCACTGGGATTTTATTGCCATGACATCATAGGGGAAGTTTTTAAGGCTCAGATTTTCAGTTTTCATGGATTTTGCCTCTCCTGGCCGGAGTAGAAACCCCGTGCCGAGACTTTTCTCACGAATTCAAGGGTTTTGCATCCAAATTGCACTGAATTGATGCGACTTTGCAGGACAGGAGACTGAGAGTAATTCTCCACCTGCGAAGAACACATGTCTCACGATATTAAATGCGCAAAACAGATAAAAGTCATCTCACAGACAACTTTTCCCCACCAGAACAACGATATCCTTGCCTCCCGCGCAACCTCTTAGCTTCTCAGAAAAAAGCAGTTGCCTGTCAAGTATGTTGGTCACGCAAAAACAAAGTATCTCTGTAACATCGTACAAGAACAGCGCAAGAAAGAATACTTCGACTTCCCCTTCATTAACTTCATGGCAAAACACTCTGATAAAACCATACGCTTATTGCGAACAGCGATATCACCAACAAAAGTCCCCTTATAGTTTCCACCTTCGAACAGTCATTGACATAAGTATCACAGCTTCCATCAGAAAATCTACTATACCTCCCCTGAACCGTCTTTCACAGTAAAAAAACTCCTAGCACTGAATTTTACTTATTTCGTTATATAGCATTCTATACAATGAAATGTGTCAGTACTATCCAGTGTTCGTCCGGAAAGTATCAACAGGGGATAAGTTAAAACTTAAGACAATGCACGAAACCTGATCATCAGATTATAGTCCACTACGCACTACTGTCCGGTAAAATTTGATCTCGCGCCTGTAACTTGTTGATTTATATTGTTCTTTGGCACTATTGTTCTTTTTTCGATTTGATTTAGCCCTTGATGCTATCTTCCTGTGATTACAGGAGGGT
>JAQUHM010000026.1 GCA_028683595.1 Geobacteraceae bacterium
ATCCTTCGCTGGTGGAGAGACTGCTACTGAAGACGGAGCTCATCTCATTTGCCGAGAGGCTCGGCGGTGTGGAAACGCTTATTACCTTCCCGGAGGTGCAGACTCACGCCGATATCCAACCAGAGATCCGGGCCAGGTTGGGCATTAACAACGTGCTTCTTCGCCTTTCAGTAGGGATTGAGGACGTGGGTGACCTGCTCGACGATCTTGCGCAGGCATTCGAATAAATAAAGTTAAGGAGTTTCGCAATGAAATTCGGAACGAGAATCATCCATAACGGCCACGAGGTCGATCCTCATACAAAAGCGGTGGGGGTTCCCATTCACCAGGTTTCAACTTTTAACCAGGACTCGCTGGATCATTTTGGCAAGTACGATTACGCACGTTCCGGCAATCCGACTCGGGAAGCTCTGGAGGAGACAGTTACGCTGCTGGAAAACGGCACGCAGGGTTTTGCCTTTGCCTCGGGCATGGCGGCAATTTCTTCCATCCTGCTTCTTTTCTCTCCGGGCGACCACCTGGTTGTCTGTGATGATGTGTACGGCGGGACTTACCGGGTTCTTACCACGTTGTTTTCACGGCTCGGCATTGATGTGAGTTTTGTGGATACGACCAGTTTGGCTGAAATACGGAAAGCGATCCGGCCGAATACCCGGGGGCTTTACCTGGAAACACCTTCCAACCCGCTCCTGAAGATCACTGATCTGGCCGGTGTCGCGGGAATAGCCAGGGAGCACGGCATACTTACCCTGGTTGACAATACTTTCATGACCCCATACCTGCAGCGCCCCCTTGACCTGGGGTGCGATATTGTCCTGCACAGCGGGACTAAATTTCTGAACGGGCACAGTGACGTGATCTGTGGGTTTGCTGTAGTAGGTGACCCCGGGCTTGCCGCACGGATAGGTTTCATGCAGAATTCTTTCGGGGCGATACTCGGTCCTCAGGATTCCTGGCTGGTGCTCCGGGGGTTAAAAACCCTCAAGGTGCGTATGGAAGAGAGCCAGCGGGGAGCGCTTGCAGTGGTAGACTGGTTGTGCAGGCAAGAGAAGGTAATCGAGGTTTTCTATCCCGGGCTCGCAACACATCCTGGTTTTTCAATTCAACAAACCCAGGCCGCAGGTCCGGGTGCGGTGCTTTCTTTTACCGTGGCAACGATCGAATTAACACGCAGATTGCTGGAAGAACTTACTTTGGCGGCTTTTGCTGTCAGTCTCGGCGGTGTGGAGAGCATTATCTCCTATCCGGCGAAGATGTCCCATGCCGCCATGCCTCGTGATGAACGTGAAGCCAGGGGCATCACCGACACCCTTGTCCGGCTTTCGGTGGGGTTGGAAGACCCCGGAGATCTGATAGCTGATTTGGACCGGGTGCTGAACAGATAAGTCAATTTCTCCCTTGGATGGCTTGAGGAGCGGGGTAAGGTTTTTGAAAATTGTCGCTGCATTTTTGGGTGTTTTCTTTGTCTCTGACGAACTTTTTTGCAGGCATCACAGGGTTTCCAACAGTGAGTCGACGGGTGCCCATGAATTACTCCTTGTTCTCCACAAAAAATGTTAACAACTTGTTGATAAGTCTGTTGGAAATTGCGCAATCCATTGTTTTTCAAAAGGGTCGTACGAAATGCCTAAATCATGGCCAGTCTGAAAAAAATTAATTAAATCAGCAAGATATAAAATGTGGGGGAATTCCGAGGGGTTAGCGGCAGACTGGCGGTATTGATAACGCCTATCATTAGAGTTATACACAGCCTTTAATTAAATATGGGGAAAAACGCTTGATCCAGCAGGGTACCTTGCTGATCTTTTGTCGGGAAATCGTACATGCAAACCTGCGGGGCAGGTCTGTTTTGACGGACAGCCATTGTTCCTTCGCGTAATCGCCGCTCGTGGATGTCACATTGTTATGAACAGTTTGCAGTTCCGATTCAAACCCGCCCTAATGTTTCGGATGCGTATAGTGGCTGTATCGGGCATGCCTCCTTGGTTCGGTAAGGGGTATGAATACCTCCGATTGGTTTTAACTCCAGTGCTTTTCCTTTTACCCGGGATAACTCTGTTTCAGCTGACCGGCTTGTTTTTGGGTCTATTGCGCCAATTGTCTTCTTGTGGATGTCCCAGCCAATGTAGTAAAGTGCGCAGACGGAAGGCTCCTCGTGCAAATTTTATTTCGGACGGTACTACCGATTCGACTACGTGCTCGGACTGTCGATCCTAACTGAAGGCCTCAGCTTTCAATTTTTGTTTATGCATTCGAAAAGTACAGGACTGACTGAAATGATATCTCCAGAATTCGGCCCAACTAGAAAATTTCAGCTTTATTGCCGTTTCCATGAGGTTCGTTATGCACAATAACGTGACAAGTAAATGGCTTGTTTGCATGACGACTACTCCTGAGCGATTGACATCGCACTTTTTGTTTCGAGTTCTTGAGTCAATTTTGGCGCAGAAAACGTCTTGTCTGTTCAAAATTGTTCTTTTCATACCGTTTCGGAGTCTTCGGACAGGTATCTCCTATCCCGACCCAGTCTTTCTCAGTGAGCGATACGGCAAGGAACAGCTTGTCATCCATCGCTGCGATGATATGGGACCAGCGACGAAATTTACCGGTTTGTTGACGTATCTGCCGTTAGTCGACGAAGACGTAACGCACATCTATAGTGCCGACGACGATATTATTCTCCGTGATCATGTCTTTCAGCGAATGCTTGAGACACTTCATGAGCGATGTACCGAACGAGGCTGTCGTCTCTTCCAGCGAATGCTTGAGATGCTTCGAGTGCGGAGATCTATGCAAGACTATCATCGCCTCGTACTTGCCAATGATGCCGGTTCAGTCGGTGGCATGGCGACCGTGGCCGGGTATGCGGGAATCCTTGCGCCACTGGGGTTCTTCAGGGACTTGGCCGCCGATGATAGACTCGCACCAGTTTGGGCGGATCTTGCAATAAACCGGCATCCTTGTTTCAATGTTGACGATATGCTCTTGTCGAAGCTGTTTCAAAGGTTCAACTATCCCGTTGAGGGAACGGGGTTGAATCCGTTCACTGATGTTATGGACCGTGCTCTTACTGACCAGCATCCGGAATGGTTTGAACTCTGCAAGCACACACCAAGGGACGACGACACAATACAATGCCTAAACGTACTATTACCGTAGCAAAACGTCCTCATATCACCTTTTCCTGTGTGAACCTTCGTTATGGAGGCAGCGAACGGGTCATGCTGGAGTATATCGCCAGCCTCGCGGAACTCTCTGTCGACATCAGCGTGGTGTTTCAGGAGTACCCATCTGAACGTTTGCTGGAAAATGAGCTGCGGGTGCGCAACCCCAATATCCGCCATGTGGTACATCTGGAACGCTCTCTGGATGCCGGGCTGTGGCTCTTAAAGCAGCGTCCCGACCTTCTGGTTATCGTCTGGCCTACCCGTCGCATGCTGAAAGCCCTGCAGCGCCTGCGTCGTTTTCGGCTTGGCCCCAGAGTAATCGGCATCCTGCACGAGCACTACGACTATCACCTGAGAGAGTACCTGCCTGTGGCCAAATTGGTGGAGTCGTGGGTGCTCTGTTGGGACTTCCGCGAAAGAGTCCGCGCTTTGCTGGGACCTCAAGAGGCATATGTCATCCACCCCCTGTTCAGCGCCTATTGGGGCTGTGCCAGGACTCGTCTTTCGTGTGAAGATGTCCGCGATCGACTGGGCATTCCCCGGGAAGCCTTCTTAATCGGTTATCTGGGCCGCCTGGACCATCATAAGGAATTGGACAGACTTATTGCTTTGGCAGAAATGCTGCAATCTCGCCTGGCATTTCCGGTTCACGTCCTGATCGCAGGTCTCCCTCGTGAAGGGGTGCTGGAAATGTTGCATGACGTGCGGGAACGCTCACCACTGCGGGATATGATTCATCTCCTGGGGGCACAACCGGAACTTTCTGATCTGCTTCCTGCCTTGGATCTGCACGTCATGACCAGCCGGCAGGAGGGATTCCTGCCCTTTTCAACCCTGCACGCCATGGAGCAGGGTGTCCCCGTTGCGACAACGACGGTAGGCGGCTCCCTTCAGGCGCTTGGGGGCCAACCCGGTGTGCTGATAATTTACAAAGAGGATGACCAACTCTCTGTGACGGATCAAGCTCTGCAGAATGCTGCTGACAAGATTGCCCAAACATTTCGGGACCCTGGGGCCAGGAATCGACTTGGGCTCATGGCGGCTGCTCTGGCCCAGAAACTTACCTGCAATGCAGATAACCACCGCACTGTCCGGATTTTTTTTCAGGAGCTCTTGAACGCAACCAAATAAGCGGAGAAGTTACGTACCTCTGAACATGCTGATCAACCATTTTTATGAAAACGGGTTGTTAGAATGCTGAATGTTCAAACGGTGGGGTTGCCTGTGCTAAACCAGGCAACCCTCATAACGCATCTTGTCCGATAAATCTTTATTGGCATGATAAGGGTCTCCTGGATATCAATAATATTTGCGCCCAGGTGAGGTACATTGTGAAAAAGCGTATCAACGGTACCTTGAAAATTGATGTATATGGACATAAGTCGGAAGTGACAGGTTGGGCAACGCATTGCACATGTTTTTCAGAAGCGATGAGGGGATTTGTACATGTTAATTATTGCGCTGACAGTCGTTCTGAAACAGGAAAGTCGCTGTGTAAGCGGCTTTTACGATTGATGGGGCGAAAAAATGTTTCTGGAGACTTTGGGGTTGTGATTTCTGGAAAGGCATCCTATCCGCAAACTACTGCTTGTTGGAATGTCTGGGAAACTACACGGCTCCCGGTTTCGCAAAAAGAGCTTTGCCAGTCTGTTAATTATATCTGGACACCATCTTCCTGGGGAAGACAAAATCTTATTGGTAACAGCATTAAACCAGAAACAATATCTGTTGTTCCTTTAGGGGTGGATATAGATTTTTATGCGCCAGACCAAAAACAATCCAGTAATTTTAAATTTCTTATGGTTGGCAAGTGGGAAGAACGAAAATTTCAAGATGGTCTGATAAAAGCTTTTACTGATGAATTTCATCCAAAAGAGGATGTTGAGCTGATTCTCCATGCGCATAATCCCTATATCCAGGGATTTTCGATGAAAAAGAAACTCGAAGATTTGGGGATATTAAACAATAACAACATAATACTCAGTGAAAAATGCAATCAAATATCATTGCGTGAACTTTACAGGTCAGCTAATTGTTTTGTTCTGCCGACAAGGGCAGAGGGCTGGGGGCTTCCCATTTTGGAATCGATGGCCTGCGGGATTCCTGCAATTGTTACTCGTTACAGTGCTCCATTGGATTATGTTACTGATGATAATGGCTATTTACTTAATGTAGAACGCATGGTAGATGCACACGATGACGTTTTTGACATTCACTCTGGGCAGTGGGCCGAACCGGACATCCGGCATCTTCGGTTTCTCATGAGAAGGGCATTTGAGAATCGTGGCGAAGTCTTGGAGAAGGGGCGGATTGCTCACGAAGATGCTAAACGTTTTTCCTGGAGGAACTCAGCACAAATTGCCTATCAAACTATTGTTAAATGTCTTGGGGACTCCCGGGGGGGGGGGACTTACTGACTTTCATTCCATAAAAGTCAATACGTCTAATGACCCTTGGATGTTCCATTTCAGTATCCGGAAAAAAGTAACGAGTATGCTTGTTCCTGGGCCGCAAAGCGTCTTTCTGATAATTATCTGCTCAGGGGGGAATTGAACTGGTCACCCCGACAGCCTCTTCTCAAGGGGTTGATAGCGACGTATCAATGAATTGAAGAGTAGATTAATGTCCCGTTAAGATTCCCATAGTAAGATGTCCCACCCATGGAAACAGAGTGCATCCATAAGTGAAATTTGCTTGTACGTGCACTGCTTGCTCTATGGTTTGAAAGTAAGATTCTGAGCGGAGAAGAAATGGAGTCCGTTTCATGGAAGTTATTTTTATTCTGAATCGACCTGGTGACAAACCAATTGGGGGGTTCAAGGTTGTTTATGAGTATGCCAATGGACTTGCACGGCGTGGCCATACCATTACTATAGTACACACACCGCCCCATATTCATGGTGACTTTTCTATTGCCGGTTCAGCGGCTAGACTATTGAAATACTCTGCAAGGGCTTTGGGTATAAAAAAAGGTTATAGTCCTGATGGGTGGTTTTTGCTGGATCCGCGTGTCAGGATTTTATGGGTGCCCAGCCTTCATTCAAAATGGATTCCGAAAGGTGATGCGGTTGTTGCTACTTCCTGGCATACGGCAGAATGGGTAGCTGAATATCCGAATGTAAAGGGGAAGAAGGTTTATCTTATTCAGGATTTCGAGTATTACATGACAGCGGAACCCTCAATAAAACGACGCATGCAATCTACCTACAATAACCTGTTTGCCAATATCGCAATTTCTCCTGCAGTGAAAAATATGGTGGAGTCGTGTGGCGGGAAGGTCGAGTCGTATATTCCTAATGGTCTGGATTTTGAGACGTTCAGTGTGGACAATCCCATTGAATCAGAGTCCCGTAAGGCAATTGGATTTCCTTTTAGGCAAGAAACTTTCAAAAGAACTGGTGATGCAATCGAGGCGCTGGAAATGGTCCGGGAAAAGGTAGGCTATTCGCTACATATATGGTCTTTCGGCGGAAAGAAACCAAAAAATTTGCCGGATTGGGTAGCATACTACGAGCGGCCATCAAATAGAACGTTGCGGAATCTCTACAATTCATCGCAGATTTTTGTCGTTCCTTCGCTCTATGAAGGCTGGGGTTTGCCGGGGTCGGAAGCTATGGCATGTGGTGCAGCGCTTGTGTCTACTGATAATGGTGGCGTACGTGCCTTTGCTGAGCACCAAAAGACAGCCCTTATTTGTACTCCTCAGGATACGGCTTGCATTGCTGAAAAAATTCTCCTTCTTCTTGAGAACCGCCAATTACGATTGCGTATTGCGGTTGAGGGTAATCGGCATATCAAGCAGTTTACCTGGGAGAGGTCTGTTACAGATATGGAAAATTTATGCTTTTCTCTCGTTAGTAACCAATAGATTTAGAGAGTTGACATGTCTTGCAAACGTCTGAAAATTCTTCATGTCACCTATGAAATACCTTTTTTCCCCGGAGGTTCCGGCGGACAAACTCGACAATTTAACCTGCTGAACAACCTGTCTGAGCGGCATGATATTGACTATATCGGGCCGCGTGCAAACAGTGCTGAGTTCAAAATCCTGAAGCAACTTTTTCGGAAAATAATGATTCCGGAAAGGAACTTTTTTTTGCGTCAAGCGGGTTCTGTAGCAAAAAGAATTGCCAGGAGCTATCCTTCTTGCGTCCGTAAACAGGAAGGCATGAGATTACTTTTGATGCCACTTGTCAAAAAAGCCTTGAAAAAGGAAAATTACGACATCATCAACATAGAGCATACAAATAGTGCCCACTGGCTTGCACCACTGAAAACAACCGCAAAGAAAATCGTGGTTGCACATAATGTCAAGTCTGTTATGTGGGAGCGATATTTTCAGCAAAGTTCTGGTGATGAAAGACATGAACTGCAAAGGGATTATCTGAAATTTGAAAAATATGAAAAAGCATATTTGAAGTTTTATGACGGTATCATCGCCATGTCTGAAACTGACAAGGGATATGTACACAATTTATGCGGGAATGAATTGCCTGTTCATGTTATCCCAAATGGCGTTGATGTTGGGTACTTCACTCCCCTGGATTCTGTGGTCGAGCCGTCGACGATTGTTTTTACCGGGACGATGGACCACCCGCCAAATAATGAAGGCATTCAATTTTTCTGCAAAGAGATATTTTCCGGAATCCTGGCTAAAGAACCCAATGCAAAACTATTAATTGTCGGAAACTCCCCTTCACAAGATGTTCAGGCTTTGGCGGATGGTGACAGGGTCACGGTAACAGGTTTTGTCCCTGACATACGCCCATATATTGCTTCGGCTTCTGTCATAATTGTGCCACTACTTACTGGCAGTGGTACACGTCTGAAGATTCTTGAATCAATGGCTATGGGAAAGGCGATAGTCTCCACATCAATAGGCGCGGAGGGAATAAGTTGTTCTCCCGGTGAAAATATTTTGTTGGCAGATACACCTGAGGAATTTACCCGTAGAGTTCTGGAGCTGATGGCAAATCAGAACTACTCAAGTAGTGTCGGTAATAAAGCCCGGGAGATAGTTTGTGAGGAATATTCCTGGAAGAATTTGTCGCACAAGCTGGAAGATGTCTATAGAAGTTATTCTTGTTTAAATTCAGGCCATTAGGCAAGCTTGGGTCCTCTCCCTGTTGTTGGTCAATCTCTATCGGCACATTCTTGGTGAAGATGGAAAAGGGGACGGATATAATTTCTTGGGAAAACAAGCTGATAATACGATTCCGAACCAGAAAATCGGCCCGGTCAAGGCCGGTCAATTCCCGTATTGTATCAATTGCAGAGGCACTTGACTCAGCCGCTGAATTGAGGGTAAAGAACCAACATGATGAAGAAAGCTTACTCAAGCCAAGTCGTCGTAGTCGTCACAATGTGACGGCTCGTAGCCCTTGTTTTTTATAGACTCAATGAGCGCGGGTCACTTCCCCGCGCTCTTTTCGTCTCTGCTCCGTGGAATCGAAGGTCGCGAGGGCAACGTTCTCGCGACTATCATATTTCCAAAAGGAGCGCTACCATGCAGATCACCCCGCGTATCCACTCCATCAACATTTCCTTTGTCGTACCGACTCCAGGCGGGCAGAAAAAAAGGTCACAATTGTCACAATTGGAAAATAAAAAGGGGCTACGGTGTGTTACCGTAACCCCTTGATTTTATGGTGCCGAAGACTGGAATCGAACCAGCACGAGGAATCCCCCACAAGAACCTGAATCTTGCGCGTCTACCAATTCCGCCACTTCGGCAATTGAGAAAAATATTTATACCATCATCGATTCTGGAATGCAATACAAAATGAATACCTTTTCGAGGAATGAAAGGGATGGGACAGAAGGTTGCCGACGTTACCGGAGTTGTAGAACAGGGTGGCGATCTGCCCAATATATGTTGATTTTAATCCGACTCGCGAGTATTATTGCCCTCGTTGAGCCGCTGTCTTTTCTTGTCGGACTGTCAGGCATTTCTCCCGTACCGGCCCGGCTTTTTTATGAATATCGGAGACACTGCACTGAAGACATCTCGGGAAAAGGAACGACTGGATAAGCTTCTGGTAGCGCGAGGACTGGTTGAGTCGCGGGAGCGTGCCCGTGCGCTGATTCTGGCTGGTGATGTTGTGGTGGACGACCACGCTGTCGACAAGGCTGGTCAGCTTGTTTACCACGATGCTCAGATTCGCATCAAGGGAAGTGGTATCCCGTATGTAAGTCGCGGAGGGCTGAAGCTGCAGAAGGCCCTTGACGAATTTCCTCTTGAAGTTACCGGGCTTTGTGCTCTTGACGTTGGTGCGTCGACAGGCGGGTTTACCGACTGCCTGCTCCAGAGGGGTGCGCGGAAGGTTTTTGCTGTTGACGTGGGTTATGGCCAGCTGGCCTGGAAGCTTCGCCAGGACGAACGGGTTGTCTGTCTTGAGCGGACAAATATTCGCTTTCTAGAGCCGGATGCCCTTTCGGAAGTTCCTGATCTGGCGGTTATCGACGCATCTTTCATTTCTCTGGAAAAGGTCCTGCCGAATACCCTGCGACTGGTGAAGGAGGGCGGGGAGATTGTTGCGCTCATCAAGCCGCAATTCGAGGTAGGACGAGGGCAGGTGGGAAAGGGCGGTGTGGTCAGGGACGAGCGGAAGCACCGGGAAGTCATCGATTCGATCTGCTCTCTGGTTGAGACCCTGGGACTCGATGTGAAAGGGGTGCTTGAGTCGCCATTGCTGGGCCCGAAAGGGAACAAGGAGTTCCTGATCTATTTGAAGAAGAGAGAGTCCCAGGCTGGGTAGCGAGACTTTAAAAAGAAAAGGTGGACATGATGGAAAAGTGTTTGTTCTGTAAGTTCATTTCCGGAGAGATCCCGGTCAAGAAGGTGTTTGAGGACAAGCATCTGATAGTAATCGAGGATATTGCTCCTGTTGCTCCTGTCCACCTCTTGATTATTCCGAAAAAACATACCGTAAATTCCCTTGACCTGAGTCCGGATGATACTGCTGTGGTTGGGCATGTTTTCCAGGTTGCTGCCAGGCTGGCTCGCGAGCTGGGGGTTGCCGATCATGGCTTCAGAGTTGTGAACAACAATAATGCCGGTGCAGGACAGTCGGTTTTTCATCTCCACTTCCACCTGTTGGCGGGAAGGGACTTTCACTGGCCGCCGGGGTAATGCTTTACTCGGGCTGTTTTCCGGCCCATTACACGTATGGAGGAACTCTTATGATGCAAAAAGTTTCTATGTGTACCTTGCTGCTGCTGGGAATTTTTGTTGGGACGGTGGGTGCGGAAACCTATACCTGGGTGGATAGCAGCGGGACGGTTAATTTTACCGAGGATATTTCCCAGGTGCCAAAGAAATATCTGAAAAAAGTCCGTGTCCGTGGTGATGTAAGCCCTGTCATTTCCGATGTTACAGAAAACGGTGCTGAATCAGTCTCTCCTGCCTCAGCGGGTGCGAAAGCTCTCGAGCAGAGTAGTCAGAAAAAGGAAGTCCTGTATGGAAACAAAAGCGGAAATAGCTGGAAAGTGGATTTTGCCACCTTGCGATCCGAGATAAGCTCGACAGACGACCAGATTGCCGAATTGCATTCCCGTTTGGGCGATACATCCAAAATGTCGCGCACCGACTATCTGAGTATTCAGAGCTCAATAAAAAATCTCCAGTTCCACCGAGGAGAACTGGAGAAAAAACTGAGATCATTGAACGATGAGGCCTCTCGTGCGGGAGTCCCCAGCGAATTCCGCTGACGGATACGATTCTTTTTCGCGTGGGGCGAAAAAACAAAAGGCCGGGAGAAATTTCTCCCGGCCTTTTGTTTTTTCGATGGCGCTACAGGTAATCCTTCCTTCTTATCCGTCGGTATTCGTTGGACACGTTCCGATTTACGAGCTCTTTCGGACCTCGAAAACAGGGTGGTATGTCCTTCGTGCCCTTTTTCAGGCGGTATAACGCGCCTTGCGGATGAGAAAAACGACTTCGCCGTGATTCTTGTAACGCCAGGGACGATTGCTCCGTAAATGCCGTAGGTACGCTTGATGAACCGACCAGTGTGCTAGCATATGTCGGGAAAAGACTTCAGGTTTCTCTCATGGAGAGCGTACTCACTGTCTCTGGCCCCGACTGCGACTTTTTTTATTAGAAGTCAGTTTCTTCGCTATGCCGTACGTACACTTCAGAGCAATTTTCAAAGATCTTTACTTTTGATTTAAGTATACGCCCGCTGTCAGGTATGTCAAGAACCGGAGAAAAGAAAGCTGAAAAACCCGAAAATCCCCTGTAATGAGCCTTTCCAGGTGAATTCCAGGGTCATTAACAGGGTGAGAAAAGTCATCGTGATTACGGTAAGCCACGCAATGAGGTTGAACCCTGGTCCATTCACATAGTCACCCATGAGTCTCTTGTTGTTTACCAACAGCAGGATGAAGACCATCACGAAAGGCAGTACGGCGCCGTTTACGACCTGGGAGATGAACATGATCATGATGAGTGGCATGTCCGGTAGCAGAATAAAGCCGGCACTTATGATGATGATCACGGTGAAAAGCCAGAAAAATTGAGGGGCCTGACGGAAATCCTTGTCTATTCCCGACTCCCACCCCATTCCCTCGCAGATGTAGTACGACGTGGAAAGGGGCAGGATGCAGGCAGCAAACAGGGATGCGTTGAACAGCCCGAAGGCAAAGAGTGTAGAGGCATAGCTCCCCACCAGCGGTTGAAGGGCGACGGCTGCATCTGCGGCTGTTTCGATTTTGAGACCACCCACATGGATTGTTGAGGCGCAGGCAACCACGATAAAAAAGGCAACGACAATGGCCATGACGCATCCCACGATGACATCAAGTCGTGAAAAATTGTAGCGATCAATGGTCACACCTTTTTCAACAACTGCCGACTGCTGGTAAAACTGCATCCAGGGGGCAATTGTCGTCCCCACGAGGGCAATCATTGTGATCAGGTATTCGTTGTCCGCTTTGAAGGAAGGGACCACGCTGGCCCGCATGATCTGATGCCATTCCGGCCTGGCGATAAAAGCGGCTATCGGATATGCGATATAGACCAGGCACGCCACAAGGAAGACCTTTTCCACGAGCTTGTAGGAACCCTTGACGATCAGAAGCCAGACCAGGAGCGCGCTGAAGGGAACAGAGAGGTATTTGCTGATGCCGAATATTTCCAGGCTGGCCGCGATGCCGGCAAATTCTGATACGGCATTCCCCAGGTTGGTCAACAAGAGGCCGATCATTACGTAGAATGTGACCTTGAGACCGAATGATTCACGGATCAGGTCGGAAAGTCCTTTTCCTGTCACTACCCCCATCCGGGCGCACATCTCCTGGATGACCACGAGTGCAATGGTGGTGGGCAACATGACCCACAGGAGAGAGTAGCCAAAGTGGGCGCCGGCAATCGAATAGGTAGTAATCCCTCCGGCATCGTTGTCCACGTTTGCCGTAATAATTCCCGGCCCAAGTACGGCAAGGAACAACAGGATGTTTTTCCTGTTGACCGATCGGATCGGTTTCAGAAATTTTGTCAAACTGATACTGCTGAACATACTCTTGATTCTCCGGTTGACTGGTTCCATCCGGCAGATCCGGATTAGGAGCAAATGCACGCCTGTAGATTGCTGCTAAGTGTTGGACTGCACCCTCTCCGGACAGAAACCAGGCTAGTGATGGTGATGTCGGCGACGGCGAAGGGCCGTGGGGAGAAATATTTCAAGAATGTCGTCAACGGTTACGATGCCCGACATTTTCCCCTCTTCATCCAGCACCGGGACCGCAATGAGATTGTATTTGGCGATAATCTCGAGGATTTCTTCGGGTCCGGCATCGATCTTGACGGTCTTCAGGTTGGTGGCCATGATGTCCGATACCAGTGTCTTCGGAGGATTGATGAGAACATCTCGCAGGCTTATCACTCCAAGTGCCTTTTCATCGTAGTCAACAATGTAGATATAGTAAACTGTATCGATTTCCGGGGCCAGCAGCCGGATTTCCCGGAGGGCATCCTCGACGGTCAAGTCCGGAGGAATGAACAGAAATTCGTTGTTCATGAGACCACCGGCCGAATCATCCTCATGTCCCATCAGTTCCTGGATATCCTCGGCATCTTCGTAATCCATCAGTCCCAGAAATTCCTGCGCCTTTTCTTCGGGAAGATCCCCCAGGACGTCGGCTGCTTCGTCAGGGGCCATCTCTTCCAGTATCTCGGTTGCCTGTTCGGTATCCAGCTGAGTAATGACCCGGCTGCGCAATTCCGGTTCCAACTCATGGATTGCTTCACCGGCTGTTTCGGTGTCGAGTGAAGTAAGGACGGTGGGTATATCTTTACTCGGGATCTGCGAGATGATATGTGCGATATCCGCAGGGTGCATGTCGGCCATTTGGTCCCTGGCTACGGTCAGTGTCAGCCTTGAAGCGTTTGTTTCAAGGGGCTGGACATACTTCCAGCTGATTTCCTGGCTGGGGAGTTCCCGTTTTAGAAAAATGGCAATTTTCCCGCAGAGGGCTTCGTATCCAAGCCGACGCGCCAGACCGCTGAAGCCGACATCGACGGCGAATACATTGAGCCGTTCTCCGTGGCTCCTCAGATTGATGTCGTTTACGCGAACTACTTTTGCACCGTTGACATCTACTATTTGTTTGTCGAGAATGTCCCGCTTCATCAGGATATCCCGTTCACCCGGTGTATAGTCTCCGGCCATGGTCTGGGAGGAAGTGGTCGAGATGACAAAGCTGTTGAAGAGCTGAATGTTTTGCCAGGGGATGGCTGAGATTGTCCTGTGACTGATGACCAAGAGGTGCGAGACCTCCGGGAAAACCTCGCCGGGAACCATAATCAGGTCCCAGAGACTGCCAAGTTTGTCTCCTCGTGCGTCAATGACCGTCTTGCCCAATACGGAACTGAGAAATAGTTCGTTCACTGTGCTGTTCATGTTCGGGCTCCAAACGGTAAAAGCCCTTTCGTAAAAGAGGGGCTGTTGTTGTGAGAAAAAGCAGTAGAAGCATTCTTTGCCGGATGAGTGCCGCTGACGGTGATTCTGGCTGTATGGAGAGTGCTGCGTGCGCAGTGTCCGTTGATGACTGATCTCAGTGGTGTTGCGCTCTTTCGTTTAATCTGCTGAAGCAAAGTAAGGATCAGCGCCTGCACTGATTTCGAGAGGAACGCCAGAATTCCGTAGAGCATCCAGCCAGTGCGGAACATCGCCCGGGGAGAAAAATCTAACGATAAAATATAATTCCCGGGGAGTGTCTTTGTCAATTTATTGTTTGACGCAAGACGCTTTGATCGAACTGAAATCAAAAGACTTCGGGAAGCTGCAGTTTCGGGCAGAAGAGGCCTGGTAAATCAGTGTTGACTAATGGTAGTAAATTACGTTTAATGTCCTGGATTATCCCTGTCGAATGATAACTCTATGTGAGGGTGTGGAATCTTGGTTTTAATGCCCAGATGGGATTTCCTGCCTCACTGTCGTCAACGATGCACGTCGGCTGTTTCCCTTTTTGGTTCAGGGCGGTTTCTTTTGTTGAGCATGCTGCAGGATTCCCATAACATGGCATATCGTGATGATCTCACTGGAGTTCTTTCACGCCGGGCGTTCAATGAACATTTATGGATTAGGTCGACGGTATGTGATTGCAATGCTTGATCTTGACCATTTCAAACGGGTGAATGATTTCTATGGCCTGATGTGAGTGATCAGGTCCTGCGATTGACAGGAGCGAAGATGCAGTCAGGCGGAAGTGGCGGACGGGTGTATCGGTATGGTGAGTATCGGGGGTGCAGGGAGCTTTGACGGAAAGGTTTCCCCCCCGGGGAAATTGTCGTTGCGGCTGATGTTGAGTTGTGCCGGGCGAAGCAGCGAGGGAGAAATCGTGTCTGCAGCTCGTTGGAACGCAATTTTCTCGCTTCCCATTTTCTTGACAGTAGAGCGCCAGTCGTGACATACTTTTTCAAGACAATCAACCGCTCGCGCAATTGATCACACCCGGCATGTTGCAGGTTGACTTCCGAGTGCCGGTTGCGAGCCGTCCCACGTATCTACTCTTTAATTCAAGTCTTTTCTGTCAGGGAGTCGCTCAGCAATGCGGCTCCCGTCATTGTTTATACGGGAAATATGGAACTTTCAAAATTCGTCCATTTACATGTTCATACCCAGTACTCCCTCCTAGACGGTGCAATCCGTATCGGGGACCTGGTGAAGAAAGCGGTTGAATTCGGCATGCCCGCTGTTGCCCTGACCGATCACGGCAATATGTTCGGTGCAATCGAGTTTTACCTGAAATGCCAGTCAGCGGGCATCAAGCCCCTTATTGGTTGCGAGGTCTACCTTGCTCCCGGATCTCGTTTTGTCAAGGAGTCGAAGGGGATCGGTGATGCTGCCCACCACCTGATCCTCCTTTGTCAGAATCTCGAAGGATACCGGAACCTGAGCCGCCTCGTCTCCCTCGGCCACAAGGAAGGGTTTTACTACCGTCCCCGCATCGACAAGGAGATACTTCGCCAGCATTCCTCCGGTCTGATCGCTCTTTCTGCCTGTCTGAAGGGCGAGGTTGCCTGGCTTTGTCAGGGTGACCGTATGGAAGATGCCAGCGCAGTCGCCGCTGACTTTGCCGAGATGTTTCCGGGGCGTTATTATCTCGAACTGCAGGAAAACACTCTTCCGGAACAAGTGAAGGCAAACCGCGGACTGGTTCAGATATCTCGGGAATTGGGTCTTCCCCTTGTTGCGACAAATGATTGCCACTACCTTAACAGGGTGGACTCCAAGCCTCATGAGGTCCTGCTCTGCATTCAGACCGGCAAGACTATGGAAGATCCGAACAGGATGAGCTTTTCTGCCGATGAGTTTTATTTCAAGTCTCCGAACGAGATGGCAGCCGCTTTTCCTGACCACCCTGAAGCTCTAACCAACACTCTCCAGATAGCGGAGCAATGTGACCTGAGTTTTGATTTCAAGACCTACCATTTCCCTCGGTATGAATCCACGGACGGAAGATCGCTTGAGGATGAGCTTGCCCGGCAGTCCGAAGAGGGGCTGCGCTCCCGCTTAACAAAGATTCGCCGGAACAGGCCGGAACTTTCCGATGAAGATGAGCAGGGTTACTGGACGCGACTTGAGATCGAACTCGAGTGTATTATCAAGATGGGCTTTCCCGGCTACTTCCTTATTGTCGCCGATTTTATCAACTGGGCCAAAGAGCAGGGAATTCCGGTTGGTCCGGGGAGGGGTTCGGCCGCCGGCTCTCTGGTTGCCTATGCCTTGCGCATTACCGACCTTGACCCGATTCCCTACAACCTGCTCTTCGAGCGGTTCCTGAACCCGGAACGTATTTCCATGCCTGATATCGACGTGGACTTCTGTCAGAATCGCCGGGAAGAGGTGATTCAATACGTCACCGAGAAGTATGGGCGTGACAAGGTCTGCCAGATTATCACCTTTGGAACAATGGCGGCAAAAGGAGCTATCAGAGACGTTGGGCGAGCCCTTAATTACTCCTACGGTGAAGTTGATAAAATTGCCAAGCTGGTCCCCAATATTCTGAATATCCAGCTGGCCGATGCCCTGAAGAAGGAACCGAAGCTTAGAGAGATGTCGGCCGCTGACCCACGGATCAAGACTCTCCTCGACACCGCCCTCTGTCTTGAAGGACTTACCCGCCATGCCTCCACCCATGCAGCGGGTGTTGTCGTGGCTCCCGAAGCCCTTGAGGAATTCTGCCCGGTTTACATGGACCAGAAGAGCAACTCCATTACCACCCAATATTCCATGAAATACGTGGAGAAAATTGGTTTGGTAAAATTTGACTTCCTTGGCCTGAAAAACCTTACGGTGATCGACAATGCCGTAAAGATCATCCGGTCCGAGAAGAATCCCGAGTTTGAGATCAGTGAGCTCCAGGACGATGATCCGGTCACCTACCAGCTTCTCCAGTCAGGCGCCAGCACCGGGGTCTTCCAGCTGGAGTCCACCGGGATGAAGGAGCTCCTGGTCAAGTTGAAGCCTTCCTGCTTCGAGGATATTATTGCGGTCTGCGCACTCTATCGTCCCGGTCCGCTCGGCTCCGGGATGGTAGACGACTTTATCGAACGCAAGCACGGCAGAAAAGCGGTTGTCTATGATCTGCCCCAGCTGCAGCCAATCCTGAAAGACACTTATGGGGTTATTGTCTACCAGGAGCAGGTCATGCAGATCGCACGTACCCTGGCTGGCTACTCCTTGGGTGGTGCCGACTTGCTGCGCCGGGCCATGGGCAAGAAAGACCCGGCTGAGATGGCAAAACAGCGGGATATCTTCCTGGCCGGGGCAAAAGACGGCGGTATCGATCCGAAAAAGGCCGAGGCCATCTTTGATCTGATGGCAATGTTCGCCGAGTACGGCTTCAATAAATCCCATTCCGCCGCTTATGCGCTCATTGCCTATCATACCGCCTACCTGAAGGCCCATTTCCCCGTTGAGTTCATGACAGCCCTCCTTACCGAGGATATGGACTCTTCCGACAAGGTGACGAAAAACATCTCCGAGTGCCGCGAGATGGGAATCCAGGTGCTTCCGCCTGATATCAATGCCTCCGAACTTTCCTTTTCAGTTCGGGAGTCCTCCATCAGGTTCGGCCTCGGTGCGGTAAAGAATGTCGGAGCCGGAGCGGTAGAGGCAATTCTCGAGGCGAGGACCAAGGGGGAGTTCAAAGATCTCTTCGATTTCTGCAGTCGGGTGGACCTGCGGCGGGTGAACCGGAGGGTTGTCGAATCACTCATCAAGTGCGGAGCATTCGACTCCACTGGTGCCAAGCGGGCTCCATTGGTTGCCGCACTGGAAGGCGCCATGGAATTGGGGCAGAAACTCCAGAAAGAACGCTCCAGCAACCAGGCTTCCCTGTTCGCTGAGGCCGAGGTCGTGCTTACAGCCGGAAACGGTATGAGAACCCTTCCCGAGATCCCCGAATGGCGAGAGAAGGAGTTGCTTGCCTTTGAGAAAGAAGCGCTCGGCTTCTATATTACCGGCCACCCCCTTGACCGATATGGCGACGATGTCAGGAGGTTTTCCACTGTAACAACGGCCACTATCTCGGAGCGAAGCGACAAGACGGAAGTAAGGCTCTGTGGTATCGTGTCGTCCCTTTCGGAAAAAATTACCAAAAAGGGTGACAGGATGGCCTTTGCTTTGATTGAAGATCAGATGGGCTCCGTTGAACTCATGGTCTTTCCCGATGTCTATGGAAAATGTTCCCCTTTTCTGAAAACTGACGACCCCTTGCTGGTAACGGGAATCCTGGAGGTCGGAGAAGAAAGTTGCAAGATCAGGGCAACCGATGTTTCGCCCCTCGGTGCACTGAAAGAAACCCATTCACGCAGGGTCAGCTTCGTTCTGGATGCTTCCAGGGCAAGCAGAGAGCAGCTGCAATTGTTGAAGGATCTCATTGGCCGGCACCCCGGTGACTGTCCTGCCCGTCTGCAGGTGGTCGTTCCTGGCACCTGCCGTGCGACGCTGCGACTGCCCTCTGCATATTCTGTTCGGGCCAGCGATGATTTGTCGCTGGAAGCGGAAGGATTATTCGGGTATAATGTAACGATTTTTGAATAAATGCTGAGAAAATGCTGAAAAGGACGCGCAAGGAGAAAAATACGATGGCGTTGCATTATTATCTCGATTTTGAAAAACCAATTGCCGAACTGGAAGAAAAAATTCAGGAATTGCTGGAGTTTTCTACCGAAACGGTTGATCTGAAGACGGAGATTGCCCGCCTGGAAAAGAAGGTCCAGAAGATGAGAGAGGATATTTTCTCTAATCTGACCCGCTGGCAGACAGTACAGGTTGCACGTCACATAAACCGACCGTTCACCATGGACTATATCAGGCTGATTTTTACCGACTTCATCGAACTGCACGGTGACCGGAAATTCGCGGACGATCATGCGATTGTTGCAGGCCTGGCAAGGCTTGACGGCGAACCGGTCATGGTGATCGGCCATCAGAAGGGCAGGGATACCAAGGAAAAGGTCTTCCGGAACTTCGGCATGCCGAACCCAGAAGGCTACCGCAAGGCACTGCGACTCATGGAAATGGCGGAACGGTTCGACCTGCCGATTATTACCTTTATTGATACGCCCGGTGCTTTCCCCGGTATAGGTGCGGAGGAACGGGGGCAGGCAGAGGCGATTGCGAGAAACCTCTGCGAAATGTCCCGCCTGCGGGTTCCTATTGTTGTTGTCGTCACAGGTGAAGGTGGTTCGGGTGGCGCCCTCGCGATTGCCGTAGGTGATCGGATATTAATGCTGGAACACTCCATTTACTCCGTTATTTCGCCCGAAGGTTGTGCTGCCATTCTCTGGGGCGATGGTGCCAAGGGAGAACTTGCGGCTGAGGAACTAAAGCCGACTGCGCAAGACTTGCTGGAGCTGAAAGTCATCGATGAGATTGTTGCGGAGCCAATAGGTGGTGCCCACCGGGATTATGAAACCACGGCAAAGAACGTGCATGAGGCAATTACGCGAAACCTTGCCGAATTGCGGGGCCTTTCCATGAAAAAACTCGTTGAGGGCCGCTATGCCAAATTTCGCCAGATGTCCAGGTTTACGGAATGATTTTGATCGAGCCTGTGTTTTACAGGTGTCTGCTTGAGGAGAAGGGGCCCCGGATGGCGGCCCCTTTTACCGTTTTGGGGGTAGTATGAAAGAACGTTTGCAGAAAATCCTTTCACGGGCCGGGGTATCTTCCCGACGTGCCGCGGAAGAGATCATCCTTGCCGGTCGAGTTACCGTGAATGGCGTCGTGGTGGATGAACTGGGTGCCAAGGCTGATCCTGATCAAGACACCATAACCGTTGATGGCAAACGGATTGGTACAGATACCGCTCGGGTATACCTCGTCCTCTACAAGCCGGCCGGTTACATGACCACCCTGAAGGACCCGCAAGGCAGGCCGCTGGTGACTGATCTTCTCAAGGGTATCCGGGAAAGGGTCTATCCCGTAGGGCGTCTTGACTACAATACGGAAGGGTTGCTGCTTCTGACAAATGATGGAGAATGGGCAAACACCCTTGCTCACCCTCGCCATGAGGTTGACAAGGAGTATCATGTCCGGGTTCAGGGCCAGGTTTCACCCGTGCAAATTCAGCGGCTGGCAGCCGGTGTTGAACTGGAAGACGGAATGACTGCACCTGCACTCGTCCGGGTTGTCCGCGAAAGTGAAAATAACACCTGGCTTTCCATTACTATTCATGAGGGGCGTTACCGTCAGGTACGCCGAATGTGCGAGGCGGTGGGTCTTTCCGTGGTTCGTCTGAAGAGAGCCCGTTACGGCTTTCTAGGCCTTGAAGGACTGACTGCTGGGAAATACCGTTTTTTGACCTCCGAGGAGTCGGAACGTCTACTACAGTCAAGCCGTGGAGATAGTGCAGTCCAAACACCTGCACCTTCTTTTGAGAAGCGTTGTGCGCAAAGGG